>NZ_JBFAUT010000003.1:0-268465 GCF_040679475.1 Actinoallomurus sp. NPDC052274 | reverse complement strand
CGTGCGCCCAGAAGAGCTGGGCGGCGGCGCGGGCGGCCGGCGGGTAGCGCAGCAGGCCGGCGTCCGCGCGCAGCCGCAGCAGGGCCGCCAGGATGAGCGCGGCGTCGTGGTCGTGCACGCCGCGCTCGTAGCCCTCGTCGTAGCGGGCCTCGGCGGCGGCGCGGACGAGGGCGGGCAGCCCGTCGTCCTCGGCCGCGCGGCGCAGCACGTCCATGGGCGTCGCCGCCAGCACCTCCGCCGCCAGGTACTCCCCGCGGTAGATCTCGGGAGTCTCGGAGACGAGGGTCTGCTCCCAGTACGGCCGGGTCGCCGCGAACGCCGGGTCGCGGACCGGCGACCGGTAGTCGGTCGCGGTCACGGCGTACGCCATGCCGCCCTCGTGCGGGACGAGGGTCAGGTCGACCGGCTGGGTGTTGACCGCGAACCGGTGCGTGCCGAGCCGGATGCTCTCGCCGCCGTCCTCGTACAGGTCCGCGCGGTCGCGCAGCGCCCGGCCCGCCTCCTGGCGGGCGGTCTTGAGCGCGCCGTCGAGCTCCTCGGCGCGTACGGCGTCCCCGGCGGCGCGCAGCTGCTCGACGACGGCGCGGACCTTCTCCACCATCGGGTCGGCGGCGAAGTAGGCGTTGATCTCGTCGAGCGAGCCGAGGGCGGCGGCCCGGCGGCGCACGCCGGTGAGGATCCGGGTCGCGGACTCGGAGAGGCGGTCGGCGCGGCGGGCGCGCTCGTCCAGCAGGGTCTGCTTGCGCGCGGAGAACGCCTCGTAGACCTCCTCGCGCCTGGCGCCCAGCTCGGCCACGAAGTCGTCGAACTCGGCGAACCGCGACTCGAGGTTCTCCAGCTGGAGCATGACGCGGCCGAGCTGGTCGTCGCAGGCGTCGGGCGTGTCGGCCATCGCCAGCGCGCCGGTGACGGCCTGGCCGAGCAGCGCGAACTCGGCGGCGAACGCCGCGCGGCCCTCGGCGTCGAGGAGCTCCCGGCGGCGGGCGTCAAGGGTCGCCTGCGCCCGGTTGATCCCGGCCAGCACCTCGCCGACCCGCTCCAGGATGGAGGTGCGCACGGTCGCGTCGCCGATGTCGAGGGTGCCGACGACGTCGGTGACGACCTCCAGGCCCTCGTAGACCTCGGCGAGCCGCTCACGGAGCGGGACGGCCTCGGCGGTGGCGCCGATCGCCTCGATGGCGGCGAGCAGCCGGTCGATCTCCTCGTGGTAGGCGGTGAACGCCTGGGACTCGCGCAGGAACTCGACGGCGTGCCGGCCGGTCGAGGCCAGCTCGTCGCTCAGCCGGTCGGCCAGGTCGTCGATCCGGGCGAGGTCGGCGTACCGCATGTCGCGGAGCGTGACGAGGCGGCCCTGCGCGCGGCGCAGCTCGGTCAGCCGGGTGACCCAGCCGTCGGCGCTGTCCGGGGAGTCCCCCCGGGTGAGCCGGATCAGCGTGGTGATCTTCTCGTCGGTCTCGGCGAGCGCGGCGGCGGCCTGGGCGGTGAGCCGCTGGACCGTCTCGAACTCCTCCAGGACCTGCCCCGCCGTCGCCCGTACGTCGGCGAGCGGGACGCGCAGGTCGCCGAGCTCGGGGTCGGCGAGCCAGTGGTACTTGTCGAAGGCGCGTTCGCACCCGGCGATCAGTGCCTCGAACACCCCCGCCGACGGGGTCGTCTCCTCGACCATGCGGGCCACCGACAGGCAGTCGGAGATGCCCCGGACCAGGTCGGCGTTGCCGACCCGCTCCAGCGGCCCGGTGCCGGCGGGCTGCGCCGCGGCGTACGCGTCCGACAGGTACGGCGTCTGCCACACCTGCATCGCGTGCACGCGGGTCGGCTCGTCGGTGTCGGCCCGGAAGACGACGAGCGTGCCGTCGTCGAACAGCGAGTAGCCGTGGCAGGAGATCGGGGTGGCGACCTCCTTGCGGATCACGTTGTACGGCAGCAGGAGGTACCGGCCGGCCTCACGGGCGTGGAAGACGTACAGGACGTCCTCGCCGTTGGTGGAGCGGATCATCCGTTCGTACTCCAGCCGGTCGACGTCCGTGTCGAACGTCTTCGCGGCCCCGGTCACCAGGTAGTAGCCGCCGGGGAAGATGACGCCGTGGTCCTCGGGCAGCCGTCGGCAGGCCTGCCCGATGCCGTCGAGGCGCGCGACCGTCTTCGTGTGGGTGTTGAAGACGAGGTAGCGCCAGTCCTCCTCCTTGTACGGCCGGATCCGCAGGAGGATCAGCGCGCCGACCCGGGCGTACTGGACCTCCGCGTCGGCCAGGCTCTGCAGCGGCTCGGCGACCGGCTCGCGGTAGATGCCCTCGCCGGTCTCGGTGTTGTTCTCGACCTTGACGGTGAGGTCGCCGCCGACCGTCTCGACGAAGACCTCGTCCTCGATGGAGATGTGCGGGTGGCGGCCGAGGACGTGGTCGTCGCGGGTGGTCTCGACCCACTCGAAGTCGTACGGGGGCGGGAAGACGTGGTCCGGCTCGCCCAGGTTGTCCTGGTACGTGGCTGTTCCGTCGGTGCCGACCGCCCAGCGCAGCACGCGGTTGTCGTGCTCGACGGTCAGTCCGGTCTGGAAGACCGCGAGCAGCTTCGCGTCGACCCGCCGGAGCTGCAGCAGCCGCGTGTCGCGGTAGTAGCGGTACAGCTCCGCGAAGTCGCGCTCGAAGCGCGGGTCGCGCAGCAGGCCCGGCGCGCCCTCGGCGCCGTCGGTGGCCTCGAACCGGAACTCGTCCCCGTCCCGGACGAACCGGTAGAGGGCGAACACGTCGCCGACGGTCGTCTCCGGCCGCAACCCGATGAACACGTTGAAGCCGAACAGCATCAGCCCGCCGACCGCGACGATGTCGCGCGGCACGCAGTTGTGCTCCGTTCGGATCCGCTCGGTGCCGACCAGCCGCAGCTCCGTGCCGCCGAACACCTCCAGCCGCCGGGCGTTCAGCGCCTCGGCCCGCCGGACCAGCTCCTTGGCCTGCTCGCCGAGCCGGGCGCGGAGCACCTCGTAGGTGCCCGCGTCCAGGCTCGGCCCGGCAGGCGTCTCCCCGCCCTCGGTCACGTGGTTCCCTCGGTCCTCGGTCCGGTCGCTCGGTTCTCAGCGGGTCATTGTTCGATCACGGCCACGTTGGAGATCGCCGCATCCGCCACGCCGAGGCGCTCGGCGTGGTCGAGCAGCTCCCGGGCCTTGTCGCCCTCGGCGCCCCCGGCCTTGATCCGCTGCAGGAGCAGCGCGGACAGGGTGAGGTTCTTGACGTCGTCGGTCTTGATCGAGCCGACGAGCCGGGCCAGGTCGTCGGGCAGGCTGCGCGAGCCGTTCAGCCACGGGCCGGCGAGCCGCTGGGCCACGTCGGAGTGCTCGACGAACCCGTCGACGCCCTTGCCGACGCTGATCGCGCCCACGACCCGGTCGAAGAAGTCGCTGTCGCCGCCGACGATGTCGATGTCGGCCTTCTCCAGGCCGGCGGCCAGCACGGACGCCTGGGCCTCGACGACCTCGCGCTGCACGTTGAGGCCGGCGAGCCGGACCTCCTTCTCGGCCTCCAGCCGCAGGCGGTACTCCTCGTGCCCGCGGGTGGCGTCGTCCATCGCGGCCATGCCGGCGGCCTTGTCGGTCAGGCCCTCGGCCTCGGCCTTGAGCTTCTCGCGGATCCCGTCCGCGTCGGCGAGGGCCTTCTCGCGGTTCGCGACGGCCGCCGCGCGACCGGCCTTCTCGATGGCCTCCGCCTCGGCCAGGGCCTTCTCCCGGTTGACGGCGGCCTCGGCGCGGCCGACCTTCTCGATCGCCTCCGCGTCGCGCTCGCGGACCTGGACCTCGGCCAGGCCCTCGGCGGCGGCCTCCGCCTGGATGCCCTCGGCGAGCCGGATCTTGGCCTGGGCGTCGAGCTCGGAGGTCTTCTGCCGGGCCTCGGCGAGCAGCAGTTCCTCGCGGGCCTTGAACTTGGCGGACTCCTCGGCGGCCTCGGCGGCCTTGATGCCCTTGACCAGGTTCTCCTGGGCCTCGGCCTCGGCCTGGATGACCAGGGCCTGGCGGGTGCGCTCGGCCTCCTCCACGACCCGCAGCCTCTTGATGATCTCTTCCTGCTCGGCGACGGTCTTCTCCACCGCGATCCGCTCGCGGACGACCTCGGCGATCTCCCGCTTCTCCGCCTCGACCTCCTTGTCCTTGGCGATGCGGGACAGCTCGGTCTCCCGTTCGCGGGCGATCACCTCGAGCATGCGGTCCTTCTCGATCCGCTCGTTCTCGACGGCGATGACGCGTTCCTTGTTCTTCTCCGCGACGGCGATCTCGCGGTTGCGGTTCTCCTGCTGGATGCCCAGTTGCTCGTCGGTGCGGATGTGCGCCGTCTGCGAGGTCAGCCGCTCCTCGGCCTGGACCTTGGCGATCTCGGCCTCCTCGCGCGCCCGTACGGTCTCGATCTCCCGCTTCTTCTTGACCTCCGCCTCGGCCTGGCGGCGTTCGAGCTCGAGGATGGCCTCCCGCGCGTCGACGTTCTGGCGGGTGATCTCCTTCTCCTCGTTGCGCTGGTACTCGTTGGTGCGCACGTGCTCGAGGGCGGTCAGCTCGGTGATCTTCCGGATGCCCTGGGCGTCGAGGATGTTGGTCGGGTTGAGGCTCTCCAGCGGCGTCTGCTCGAGGTGGTCGATGGCCGCGTCCTCGAGGTGGTAGCCGTTCAGGTCGGTGCCGATGAGCGCCACGATCTGGTCGCGGAACTCGTGCCGGTGCGTGTACAGGTCGACGAAGTCGAGCTGCTTGCCGACCGTCTTCAGCGCCTCGGAGAACTTCGCGTTGAACAGCGTCTGCAGCGTCTCCTCGTGGCTGGCCCGCTGCGTGCCGATCGCCTGGGCCACCTGGATGACGTCCTCGACGGTCTTGTTGACCCGGACGAAGAACGTGATCTTGATGTCGGCGCGGATGTTGTCGCGGCAGATCAGGCCGTCGCGGCCGCTGCGCTCGATCTCGATCGTCTTCACCGAGATGTCCATCACCTCGGCCTTGTGCAGCACGGGCAGCACGATCGCCCCGGTGAACGTGACGTCCACCTTCTTGATCTTGGAGATGATGAGGACCCGGCCCTGCTCGACCTTCCGGAAAAGGCGGCTGAACAGGTACCAGGTGCCCAGAGCGACGATCAGAATCGCGCCGACGAGCACGGCGATCGCGATGCCGATGGAGTCCATCAGTGGTCCTTCTCGCGGGGGAATTCAGTTGATTCGACGGTGCGGATCGAGCTCGGCGTCATACGGCATCACCCAGAAGAACTCGCCGTCGGCGTCGTAGTCGAAGATCAATGCGGTACTGCCTGCTTTGAGGATCTCCTCGCCCGGTTGGTTCCCTTGCTGGCGAACCTGGATTACCGCGGCCGAGCCATCGGCGGCGCGCACCTCCGCCTGGCCGAACGTCAGGTCGACCCGGCTGGTGCGAATGACGCACATCCGGCCCACGAAGTCCCGCCGCGAAGGGAGGACCTCCTCAGGGATCATGTACCGCAGGGGCCGCATCAGCAGCCGGGTGACCAGGAACGACGCGACGAGCGCGGCGGCCAGCACCCCGATCGCCGGGACCGGCCCGGTCTGGTCGTCGCGGCGCAACAGCACGGTGCCGGCCACGCCGGCGAACCACGCGAGCGCCGTGAACAGCGACAGCGCCACCGCCGTGACCATGGTCGCGGCGGCGTCCAGCACGCCGAGGACGACCAGCAGCCAGTAGGCGAGGACGACGGCCAGGAGGGCACCGAGAACGACGGCCGGAAAGGCGAGCGCCGCGTGGAGGAATTCGGTCACCGGCGCCTCCCCGTGGGCATAGCCCTATCGACGTTGCCGACCAGGCTTCCCGGCGCTCCTATAAGCGGCCAAATGCCGCTTATGCGGCGAAATATGTTCGTCGCGGGCAAAACCGTACCGCATTTCCGCGCCGAAGCCACGTGACATACGGCACACAGGAATCGGGGGTGGACGGATGGTGCACGCCTTGTCGGGCGCGGAGTTCGGTGCGCGTCTGGCCGTGGGGCTGGGGTGTGGGGCCCTGATCGGCGCGGAGCGGCAGTGGCGGGCTCGGATGGCCGGGTTGCGCACCAACGCGCTGGTCGCCGTTGGCTCGACCTTGTTCGTGCTGTACTCGGTCGCCGCCGGTGATACCGGCGGTCCGACCCGGGTCGCCTCCTATGTCGTGTCCGGCATCGGGTTCCTCGGTGGTGGTGTGATCCTGCGGGACGGGTTCAACGTCCGCGGCCTGAACACGGCGGCGACGTTGTGGTGCTCGGCCGCCGTGGGGGTGCTGGCCGCCGCAGGGCACCTCGGGTTCGCCGCGGTCGCCACCGCCACGATCTTGGCCGTCCACACCCTCGGGCGGCCGCTCGGCCGGTTGATCGACCATGACGTGCCGGGCGAGGAGGAGGACCTGCGCCCCTATCAGCTGCACGTCACCTGCCACGCCACCACCGAGGCCCATATCCGGGCGTTGCTCGTCCAGCACACCACCGGCGACCAGGTCATCTTGTGCGGCCTGCACACCAGGCGCCTCGAGGCGGCACCCGACCAGTCGCCCGCGGACGAGGCCGCGGCCGCGACGGTGCAGCTGTCGGCCGACGTACGCGCCCCCGGGGATGCGCCGGCCCGGCTCGAACAACTCATCGCCCGGCTGTCGCTGGAGCCGGGCATCCAGGCCGTGCACTGGCACACCGTCGATGATCCGGCGGCCGGATTGGCGTAAGGGCGCCGAACGACGCCGCTGTCAGCGGCGTCGCCGGTTGGTGCGGATGGCGGCGATCACGGCCAGGATGATCACGATGGCCAGGATGCTGATGCCGATGGTGGCGGCCTGGTGGCTGTAGTGCGGGAAGTAGGGCGTGACGGCCGCGAGCGCGAACGCCGCCGTCGGGATGCTCATGACTTCATCGTCACGCCGCCTGTGTATAGGCAGGGTTATCGCTGGGCTAACGATGTATGGGGCAGGTTGTCGCGCTTGCGGGCGGCGACTTACTCTTTGGGGTGTTCAAGCAGGCACCTCGTTAGGTGAGGCGTCTGTCCGGATACAGGCCGCTGACCCCACGACGTCGAGAGACGCCCAGGGTCAGGACACCTCTCCCCGGCTTAAGGGGACAGGCCAAGTGGCTTCCCTCGGTGAGGGGGATACGCCGGGCAGTGCCAAAGCTCTTACGAGACGCGGAGGGGTGCGCAGGGCGGCCTTACGGGCAGCACCCCGTCATGGATGCGGCGGCGCGTGGACGCGCGCGGCCCGGACCGTGCGGAGGTGAGGACATGTCCGGCAGTAGTCCGGGGCGAAATCAGCCCCATCGTGGCGTGTCCCGCATTCGTTCCGGTGCGCGGTAGCGCTTCCTGCCGACCGATCATCCTCGCTGGGCGAGAAGAGTGGTTGCCGCGTGCCCTTGATGGCCCCGCGAGGGGGCCATGGAGGGGGTCGTTCGTCATGATCAAGCAGGAATCGGCCGTTGCCGGTCGCCGGCTCGTCGGGTCCGGGGACCGGTGATGGGGCGCCAGGGTCTTCTCGCGGCGGTGCCGCGGGCGGTGCGGCAGCGCTACGGACAGCGCAACGGCCGCCTGACCCGGACAAGTGCGGTGCGCCAGGCGCTGATCTCACTGGCCGGGCTGGTAGGCCGGCCGGTGGTCAACCAGGCCGGCCAGCAGATCGGCCGGCTGGTCGATCTGGTCGCCCGCTGGAACGGCCGCGAGACGTATCCGGCGGTGACCGGCCTGGTCGTCCAGGTCGGCCGACGCCGGTCCTGGGTGCCGTACGAGGCCGTGGAGCGGGTGGAGCCGCAGGCCGTCACGTTGCGCAGCGCACGTCTTGACCTGCGGGAGTTCGAGGAACGCCCCGGCGAGGTCGCCTTGGCGACCCACGTACTGGACCACCAGCTCGTCGATATCGAGGGCGTACGGGTGGTGCGCCCGTCCGACCTGTACCTGACACCGGTCGAGGGCCGATTGCGGCTGGTGGGCATGGACACCGGGCTCGGCGCCCTGGCACGCCGCCTGAGCCCCGTCCGCTGGCGTAGCCGCGCCGTCCCCGAGCAGGTGATCGACTGGTCGGACGTGCAGGCGTTCGGCAGCGCGGCGGGCCGGGGCGGAGCCCGGCTGGCGGCCCCCCGCGCGGAACTGCGCCGCCTGCACCCCGCCGAGCTGGCCGATCTCCTGGAGGACCTGGGCCGCACCGAGCGCCGGGAACTGCTCGATCTGGTCGGCCCGGACAACGCCGCCGACGCCCTGGAGGAGATGCGCCCCGACCAGTTGGAGGAACTGCTGACCGAGGCCGACCCCGGCCAGGCCGCCGGGTTGGTGGCCCGGATGGAGCCCGACGAGGCCGCCGAGGCCCTCCGTGACCTGGACGCCGAGCGGCGCTCGCACCTGCTCGACCGGCTCCCCGCGCAGACCAGGTCGGCGGTGCGCGAGTTGCTCGCCCGGCAGGAGGACTGCGCGGGCGGGTTGATGACCACCACGATGATCCGGGTGCGGCCCGAGCAGACCGTCGCGCAGGTCCGGGACATGCTGGCGGCCGAAGGCGTGCACATCGCCGACATCGACGCCGTCGCGGTGGTCGACGAGAAGGGGCGTCTGCTGGACGATGTCACGCTCGGCGAGCTGCTGCTCGCCGAGCCGGGCGGCACCCTGGGAGGGCTGGTCGGCCCGCCCTGGCCGATCACCGTCCGGCCCGAGGCGAGCCCGGCAGAGGTCGCGACCCGGCTCGCCGAATCACGCCGCCTGTCGGTGCTGGTCGTCGATGACGAGGAACGCCCCCTCGGGCGGATCCTGGCCGACGACGTGGTCGACATGCTGCTGCCCGAACGGGGCCGGTTCCACTTCCCGCGGGTGCTGTCATGACCGCCCGGCACACCTCACCCCCCGCGACCGGTCCCGGTCTCCAGGCGCCTTCCGGTACCGGCCGGGCCACTCCGGCGCGAGCGGACCCGCGCCGCAGGAACCCGCGGCGGATGCTGATCACGGCACTGGCGTTCGCCGGGCCCGGGCTGATCGCCGCCAACGCCGGCAACGACGCCGGCGGAATCGCCACCTACGCCTCGGCCGGCGCCCAGTTCGGCTACCGCACCCTGTTCGTCATGCTGCTGGTCACGGTCGGCCTCGTGGTCGTGCAGGAGATGTGCGCCCGGCTCGGCGCCCACACCGGCGAGGGACTGGGCTCACTGATCCGCGAACAGTTCTCCATCCGGGTCACCGCGTTCGCGCTCCTGGCGTTCCTCGTCGCCAACCTCGGCCTGGTCGTCTCCGAGTTCGCCGGCATCGCCGCCGCCCTGGACCTGGTCGGGGTCAGCCGGTACGTCTCGGTCCCGATCGCCGCCGTCGTGATCTGGGCCCTGGTGGTCTTCGGCTCCTACCGCTACGCCGAACGGCTGTTCCTGATCCTGTCGCTGGCGTTCCTGTCCTACCCGATCGCCGCCGCCCTGGCCCATCCCCAAGTCGGAAAGGCCGTGAGCCAGACGATCTGGCCGCACCTGCTCGGCACCAAGGCCTTCCTGCTGCTGACGGTCGCCCTGATCGGCACCACCATCACCCCGTACATGCAGTTCTACGTCGCCGGAGCCGTCGCCGACAAAGGCATCGGCCCCGCCGACTACCGGGCCGAACGCATCGACACCGTCGGTGGCGCGATCTTCGCCGACCTGATCAGCATGTTCATCATCATCGCGACCGCCGCCGCCATCCACACCCGCGCCCCGCTGGACACCGCCGCCCAGGCCGCACACGCGCTGGCGCCGGTCGCCGGCCGCTTCGCCGAACAGCTGTTCGCCCTCGGCCTGCTCGGCGCCTCCGCGCTGGCCGCCGCCGTCGTCCCACTGTCCACCGCCTACGCCATCAGCGAGGCCGCCGGGGTCGAACGCAGCGTCGGCCGCCGATTCCGCGAGGCACCGCTGTTCCTCGGCCTGTTCACCGCGCAGATATTCATCGGCGCCGCCATCTCCCTCATCCCCGCGAACCTCATCCACCTGCTCATCAACGCCCAGCTCCTGAACGGCATCATCACCCCGATCCTGCTCACCTACGTCCTGATCCTCGCGGGCCGCAAGCGGCTGCTCGGAGACGCCGCCAACGGACCCGTCTACCGCCTCGTCGCCACCATCTGCGTCGGTGTCGTGGCGATCATGGCGGCGGCCGCACTGATCATCACCGTGCTCGGCTGGTTCGGCATCGGATGACCCTCCGGGGGTCCGCAGCACATCCGCACCCCCTGGACGCGTGACGTAGGACACACAGAGTCCGTGCCGTCGGCGGACGATTACTGGCTGGCTGTACAGTCAACATCCTTCCTACGAGAAGAGCCGCGCATGGCCGCGCGTGACTGGGCCGTCAAGAAGGCCGCGTCGAAGATCCTTGGCCCCGACGAGAGACTCGTCGCCAGCTGCATGGCGAACCTGCCGGGCACCCTGAAGCGTGAGGGCTACTACGCCGCCCTGCAGAACGTCGTCGGCATCCGTTTCGTCGACGTCGCCGCCGACGGCGGGCTGCCCCCGAAGATGAACGTCGCGGTGACCGACCGAAGGCTCCTGCTGTTCGAGCAGTCGATGCTCGGCCGCGCGAAGGACCTGGTCGCCGAGATCCCCATCGCGCAGATCGCGGGGGCCCGGGTCACCGAGTCCGGCCGCGCCCAGGTGACGGTCAAGGTCCACAACTTCGTGCTCACCTTCGCCGGCGGCACGGATCTCGCACTCGAGTCGGCGGACAAGGGCGGCGTCACCAACCTGGTCGGCGCGATCAACGGACGGGTACGGCACTGACCGGCGCACCGTGCGGCGACAGGCGGGACAATGGTGTGTCCGTCATCGATGTCCGGGGGTCCGCTTGTCGCCACGTTCGGCCCACGCCAACCAGGAGCTGCGCGAGCAGTCCCGCCGCCGGATCCTGGACGCGGCCCTGACGTTGTTCGCCGAACGCGGGTACGAAGGCGCCACGATCTCCCAGATCGCCGAGCGCGCGGGGGTGGCCCGGGGACTCGTGTCGTACTACTTCCCGGCCAAGGACGAGCTGCTCCACGAGCTGCTGGGCCAGGCCCTCGAGGGACTCCTCGCGGGAACCGAACCGGTCGACGGAGAGGTCACGGCGGACCAGCGGCTCGCCGGCGTGATCGACCGCACCCTGACGATGGCGCGGGACACGCTCGAGATCCAACGGCTCGTGCTCTGCCTGATGCTCCAGCCCGCGACCCGCGAGATCTTCATCAAGGTGGAGTCGACGAAGGCCGACGTCATCGATCGGTTCGAAGACCGCCTCCGGCAGATCTTCGCCGACCGCGGGGCTGCGGACCCGGCCCTCGAAGAGGTCATGTTCCGCAGCGTCCTGGAAGGCGTGATCTTCAAGATGGCGGTCTACCCGCGGACGTACCCGTTCGCCGCGGTCCGCCACCGGCTGTTCACGATGTACGGACTGTCGGCCGGCGACCCGACGGACGAGCCGGTCGGCCGCCTCCGCGCCCACTGAAACCCCACGGTCGATTCGGTCCGATGCCCGCCGCGCGTTCCGATGAGTTTCGCGCGGCCGGGCGGTCAGCAAAGGTCGTACCCTCCACCTCACCGAGAGGACCATCGGCATGGCGACCTTCGTTCTGATTCCCGGCGGCGGGTGCGACTCGTCGTACTGGCGGCCGCTCGTGGCCGAGTTGCGCGAGCGCGGTCACGAGGCCGTGCGTGTGGACCTGCCCTGCGAGGACGACGCGGCGGGGCTCGCCGAGTACGCCGACGCCGTGGTCGAGCAGATCGGCGACCGCACCGACCTGATCGTGGTGGCGCACTCGCTCGGCGGCTTCACCGGCCCGCTCGTCTGCGAGCGCGTACGGGCCGATCTCCTCGTGATGCTCACGGCGATGACCCCCTCCCCCGGCGAGGCTCCCGGCGAATGGTGGGCCGCGACCGGACACGACCAGGCGATGCGCGAGGCGGCCGGACACCACGGGCCTCCGGAAGAGGACCACGGCTTCGACCCGATCTTCTACCACGACGTCCCCGCGGAATTGGTCGCCGAGGTGGAGAAGCACCCCCGCGGCCAGTCCGGCACCCCGATGAAGGAGCCCTGGCCGCTGCCCGCTTGGCCGCGCGTACCGACGAAATTCCTGCTGTGCCGCGGCGACCGCCTGTTTCCGGCCGAGTTCATGCGCCGGGTCGTACGAGAGCGCCTCGGCATCGTTCCCGACGAGATCGACGGCGGCCACATGGTCATGCTCAGCCGCCCCGCCGAACTGGCCGACCGCCTGGTCGCCTACGCGCGCCACACCCGGCACGAAGCCGGCGCCCCGAGGACCACCTCGCCGAGTCCGTGAACATGCTGCATTGGTGAGGACCTACGGCCTTCCGCCGGAATCGGGCGAATGGCAAAATCGAGACTCGGCAACGGCATCCTGGCGGACGGCGGCGCTCAGTCGACCGACCGCCGATGGCCTGGGCGCATCGGGCGACCACCCTGCTGGATCAGCGGCGCGCGAAACGCTCGGTGAAGCGGAGCCAGAGACGCGATAAACCAGGACAAAGTGCGGCCGACCGGGGGGGCTTCACCGAGCATTCGGTACGGCCCATCGAGGACCGACGGCACTCGACCCGACCACGGCTTCGCCTAATCCGCCCCTTGGGGGTAGAGCCGAAGGCGATGGCGTGTCACTCTGAGGAAGAATAGGCTAAAAGCCATCAAAAATGCCAATGTATCGTTACCTCGGAGATCTTCTATAAGATTTGTCTTTGTGCTATGATTGGGAAATGGCGTTGTAAGTTCGGCGTCGTGATTGACAACGGACGACCCAGCCGAACAGCGCTCATGGCCGCGGCGGCGCGCGCGGCCCACCTCATCGTCGACTCCCCTCCCGTGATCTTCGCCGACACCGTCGCGTACTCCCTCCTGGGCGACCAGGCCGAGGAGCTCGTCGGCTACCACCGCACGAAGGGCGCGCACCCCATCCTGGCCGGTGTACTGGCGACGGCCACCGTGCGGAGCCGCTACACGGAGGAGCGTCTCGCCGAGGCCGTGCGCCGAGGCGTCACCCAGTACGTCATCCTCGGCGCGGGCCTCGACTCCTACGCCTACCGCGCCGATCCGGCGGACGGGGTCCGGGTGTTCGAGGTCGACCACCCCGCCACGCAGCGGTGGAAGCGCCGCCTCCTGGCGGAGGCGGGCGTCGCGATCCCGGACACGGTGACGTACGCGCCGATCGACTTCGAGACCGAGTCGCTGTCCGAGGTCCTGGTCCGGGAGGGGCTCGACGCCTCCCGGCCCGCGTTCGTGAACTGGCTCGGCGTGACCATGTACCTCACCCCCGAGGCCATCGGGGACACCCTCGCCGCGGTCGGCCGGCTCGCCCCGGGCAGCGAGATCGTCCTCGACTACACCCTCGTCCCCGAGCTGCGCGACGCCGCGGCCCAGATGTACGCCGACGCCGTGTCGTCGATGTCCGCCGAGCAGGGCGAGCCCTGGCTCAGCGTCTTCCGCCCCGAGGAGATGTCCGCGCTGCTCGAGGAGCGCGGGTTCGGCCTGATCGAGCACTCCCGGCACCGCGAGGCCGTCGACGCCGCCCTGTGGGAGCGGACCGATCCGCTGCTGCCGTCGAACCTGTCCGGCCTGGCCCACGCGACCGTGCTGGCACGGAGCCCGCAACCGGCGCGCTGAGCCCGATTGATCACCCGCCTGCGAGGATGGTGCGGTGCGTGCACAGCCCATCTCACCGTCCCTCCTGGTGGAACGGCTCGCCGACCGGATCGCCGCCCTCTCCGGCACGTCCTGGACGCGGGTCGCGATCGACGGTGCGCCACCCACCCGGGCGGGGGACCTCGCGGACGCGCTCGTCGATCCCCTCCGGCTGCGCGGCCGCGACGTCCTCCGGGTGTCGGCCGGGGACTTCCTCCGGCCGGCGTCGCTCCGTTTCGAGTACGGCCGGGAGGACCCGGACGCGTTCTACACGGACTGGCTCGACGAGGGCGGCCTGGTCCGCGAGGTGCTCGGGCCGCTGGAGCCGGGCGGCTCCGGCCGGGTCCTGCCCGCCCTCTGGGACAGCGCGATCGACCGCGCCACCCGCGCCTCGTACGTGACCCTGGCACCGGGCGGCGTGCTCGTGCTCGACGGCGCCCTCCTCCTCGGCCGGGGGCTGCCCTTCGACCACACGGTGCACCTGTCGATGTCCCGTGGGGCGCTGACCCGCCGGACCGACCCGGACGAGACGTGGGCCCTGCCCGCCTACGCGCGGTACGAGGACGAGGCCCAGCCGACCCTGGCCGCCGACGTCGTCGTCCGCGTCGACGACCCCCGACACCCGGCCCTCGTAGAACACCCTTGACACCGAGGCCCGACTCTCGGGGGAAGATACCGAACACCTCGGGAAAGAATTCTTCGCGGCGCTCGGCAGTCAATTGACGACCTCGCCGTAATCCCGCTTCGTTCTGCTTACTCTGCCTGCAATGACCAGCGAAAACGTCAGGAAGGCAGAAGATGCGAACTCCCCCGAGCCCCATTCTGATCACCCTCGGACGTCTCGTACGGCGTTACCGCGACGCGGCGAGCATTCTTCAGGCCGACCTCGCCAAAAGGCTCGGTTATTCGGATGGATGGCTGAGCAACGTCGAGACCGGCCAGCTCCGTCCTCGCCGCGAACACATCACCGCCATCGAGCAGGCCCTCACCCTCCCGCCCGGCGTCCTGATGGAGGTCTACGACCTCCTGGAAGGAGAGAGCCTGCCGGTGTGGATGCGCGACTGGCTCGGCGAGGAACGCCGCTCGTCGGCCCTCCGGGCGTTCGAGTTGGCCCTGGTACCCGGCCTGCTGCAGACGCCCGACTACGCCCGTTCGGTCCTCGACGGCGACGAGGCCGCCCTCACCGCGCGCATCGAACGGCAGGCCATTCTCAAAAGCGAAAATCCACCTACACTCAGGTGTGTACTCGACGAAACGGTCCTCACTCGCGGCTTCGGCGATGCGAAGGTGGCAAAAAAGGTGGGGGCAGCCTCGACAAAGTCGCGCCAGCGCAGTACTGCCGAATGTGTTGGGTGCGGTGAGCGAGACAGGAAGGTATACGAGAGGAACCGGCTTCGTTACACCTCTTCATCCTCCACCAGCTCAAACTCGGTAGATATGGGCTGGGTAGCGGTGCGCACCTACCCTCATATTGCGGGTGGGGAACTCCGGGCAAGGTCTCCATCGTCTGGGTTCGGAGGCCACGGCGAATTGTCTACGGTAGTAGCCGTGGCGATGCCGCAGGGGTATAGCCGGGTGCCTAACCTGTCGACCGGGTAACGGTGAACGTGGGAACCGTCCGTACTCACTCCCCGACGATTTGCCCTCCACGCAGGTTGCCGGGGATAGGCTCGACGTCTGCCGAAAGAGCACGGATGGGGCGGAGCCGCCGTAGCACTCCGAGCGCGAGAGATTCGCGCACATGGGGAAGGGCGGCAGCGTGTCAGATCAATGAGGGAGAGCATGTCCGGAGAAGCGTCGATGAAGATCGGCGCCGTCGTTTGGCCGGATCCCGATTCGGCCAGGGTGGCGGTACGGAAGATGCAGACCAAATTGCATCGTTGGTCGGGAGGCGATTCCTCCCACCGGTTCGATGACCTGTTCAACCTTATCTACGACCCGGCTTTCCTGGTGCACACATGGAAACGCGTGTCCACCAATAAAGGAGCCAAGACACCGGGGGTCGACAAGGTCACTGCGGCCATGATCGAAAACCGGGTCGGGGTCGGGGCTTTCCTGCAGCAGATCCGGGACTCGCTGAGATCAAAGGAGTTCCGGCCGGCCGAGGTTAGGCAGGTGATGATCCCGAAAGCGAACGGAAAGCTCCGGAAGCTAGGGATCCCCACCATCACCGACCGGGTGGTGCAGGCAAGCCTGAAGCTGGTGCTCGAACCCATCTTCGAGGCGGATTTTAAGCCGTGCTCGTATGGGTTCCGCCCAAACCGGCGTGCACACGATGCGATCGCCGAGATCCATCACTTCACCTCCGGACGCTCGAATTACCAGTGGGTGTTCGAGGCGGACATAAAAGCCTGCTTCGATGAAATATCGCGCGTGGCTCTGATGGACCGCCTTCGGGTAAGGGTCAAGGATAAGCATGTGTGTGCCCTGGTGAAAGCGTTCCTGAGATCCGGAATACTCAATGAGCTCGGAGAACGGGAAGACACTCATAGCGGGACTCCGCAGGGTGGAATGCTGTCCCCGCTGCTGGCAAACATCGCACTGTCGGTTCTGGATGACCATTTCGACCGGCAATGGAAAGAAAAGATGGGGACCGCCTACCAGCGTTCCAAGCGTAGAAAGAACGGCCACGGCACCTGGAGACTCGTCCGCTATGCGGACGACTTCGTCATCATGGTGTCAGGCCAACGGCATCATGCCGAAGCGCTGCGCGAGGAAGTAGTGGCGGTCTTGGCCCCCTTGGGCCTGAGGTTGGCACCGGAGAAGACTCGCGTAGTCCATATCGATGAGGGCTTTGACTTCCTCGGCTACACCATCCGCAGAATGCGGAAAAGTTTGAACAGCGTCTTGGCGGGGTGGGCGAACTATTTCCGGCATGGAGTGTCCAAGGCGACCTTCGCGGCGATCGACTCTCACACCTGGAGTCGAGTTATGCGCTGGATACGCCGCAAGTATGCAGG
Organism: Actinoallomurus sp. NPDC052274; assembly: GCF_040679475.1. Taxonomy (NCBI): domain Bacteria; kingdom Bacillati; phylum Actinomycetota; class Actinomycetes; order Streptosporangiales; family Thermomonosporaceae; genus Actinoallomurus; species Actinoallomurus sp. NPDC052274. The sequence continues at coordinate 251,900 of NZ_JBFAUT010000003.1, read as the reverse complement.
AAAACACCGTCTTGGAATGCCGGAAATGCGCCGTCGCTTCTGCGATAAAGGATGGCGCTTTGCTCACAAGGGCGTCGCTCTAACTGGCGCATCCCGCGTCAGCGTGGAACGCTACCGCTATCGTGGTAGCAGTATACCGACTCCCTGGGACCGAACAGCCGCCACGATAAACGGCTGACAGCGGGAAAGGCACGCGGAGAGCCCGGTGCGGTGAGAAGCGCACGCCGGGTTCGGGAGGGGGCCCCGGGAAACGGACTGTCGGTAACGACGGCACCGCGCCCGCGGTCCTACCTCACACCTGAACCACACCGAATGGCGCAAGTCCCAGCACAGTGGCACCAACAGCGGAAACTGCGTCGAGGTCTGCGTCGCGGAGAAGGCGGAGTAGTCCCCTGGAGCTGTCCGTCGCCGGTCTCAGGCGGCGGACGGGGCCGGGCGGGCTGAGGGCATGCGGCTGCGGAGCAGGATGCCCGCTCGGGTGGTGACCACCAGGGCCAGCGTGAAGAACAGGATCGAGTCCGCGAAGGCCGCGACGCTGATGTGGTTGTCGATCAGGAATCGGCCCAGGTCGCGGGCGAACCAGTGCTGGCATCCGTAGATGAAGAGCTGGCGCAGCACCGTGATCGCGGTCCAGAAGGCCACGTACGCCCAGCCGGCGTCGTACCAGCCCTGGCCTGACTCGTCCACGCTGACCCGCAGCATCGCGCACGCCAGCGCGCCCAGCACGATCCCGCCCCCGATGGAGGCGGCCTCCAGTGCCAGGCCGTCACCGGCGGTGTCGAACTTCGGCAGGAAGAACGGCACGATTACCGCGGTGAACAGCAGCGGCCGCAGAACGGCGAACACCGTGACCCTGTTGTGGCCCCAATCCTTGATCAGGACTGCGGCGAAGATCACCAGGTTGACGATCGTGATGGCGGACAACGAAGACTCCCACTCTGCCGGGCGTGGAGGCCAACCGTAGGAAGAGACCCAGGTGGAGGTCGTCCGTCTCACGGGTGGAGATCCGGTTGTAGGAGTGGATGGGCGTGGCGCGGTAGTCTGCTCCGCCGCTGGTGGAAGGGAAGTGGCCGGATGTCGATCCGGTTGAGGGGGCAGTGGCCCGCGCGTACCGCGATGCTGGCCGGGCTCGCGTTCATGATCTGGGGCGAGACCGCGCACAAGGGGGCGGCCGGGCTGCACGGCGCCAATCTGCGGATCTCCGTCGCCCTGGCCGTGTCGTCCGCCGCCTGGCTCGGCTGGGCGGTGCTCGGACCGCGTGGGCACTCCCCCGCGCTGCGTGCGGCGATCGCCGCGACGGGGCTGGCGGGGAGCGTGCTGCTCGTCCTGCACCCGCAGCCCGCGGTGTACTGGTTCACGTTCTGGGCCTGCGTCGATGCCGCCACCGTGTTCCCCCGGCGCGAGGGCGTCGCGCTGGCCGGCGGTTGCTGCGGCGTGCTCGTGACCGGGTACGCCCTGGGGCGCGGCGACGCGCTGGCGACGTTCGCCGCCGTCACCTTCGTCGCCTACCTCGTGGGCCGCAACCGCCGGCTCCACGTCGACCGGGCCGAGCACGCCCGGCTCCTGGCCGAGCAGACCCGGCAGGCCGGAGAGGAGCGGGCGCGGGCCGCCGTCCTCGCCGAACGCGGCCGCATCGCACGGGAACTGCACGACGTCCTCGGCCACTCGCTCAGTGCCCTGGCGCTCCGGCTGGAGGCCGCCGACGCGGTTCTGGAGCTCACCGGCGACCGGGAGGAGGCCCGGCGGCACGTCGGTCGCGCCCGGGCGCTGGCCCGGGCCGGTCAGGAGGAGGCGATCGCCGCCGTCCGTACGCTGCGGGAGGGCGAGGTCGAACTCCAGGAGATGATCAACGGTCTCGTCGCGGCGTTCCGTCAGGACACGGGCGCGTCGGTGCGGTGCGACCTGACGGGGACCGCGCGCCCGCTTCCGGCGGAGTCGGCCCTCGCCGTCTATCGCGCCGTACAGGAGGTCACCAATGCCGGCAAGCACGCCCCCGGGGCCGACGTCGAGGTCCGCGTCGACTACACGAGCGACGAACTGGCCGTCGAGGTGACCAACGGTCCGGGGCGGGTTCCGGCCGCCACCGCGCCGGGCGGCGGCTACGGCCTCACCGCGATGCGGGAACGGGTCCGGCTGGTGGGCGGCACGGTGACCAGCGGGTCGACCGAAGCGGGATGGCGGGTACGCGCCCGGATCGGCCTGTGAACGAGTCCGTCATCCGCGTCGTCGTCGCCGACGACCAGACCGCCGTCCGGGAGGGGCTGGTCGCCCTGCTCGACCTGCTGCCGGACATCGAGGTGGTCGCCGAGGCCGAGGACGGCCACGCGGCGATCGCGGCGGTCGCCGCGCACCGGCCCGACGTCGTACTCATGGATCTGCGGATGCCCGGCCTCGGCGGCGACGGCGCCACGGAGCGGATCGTCGCGGATCATCCGCAGGTCGCCGTCGTCATCCTCACCTCGTACGCCGACGACGAGTCGGTTCTCGCCGCGCTCGCCGCCGGGGCCCGCGGGTTCCTGACGAAGAACGCGGGACGCCAGGAGATCCGGCAGGCCGTCACGGCCGCCGCCGCGGGCCTGGCCTCGGTGGATCCGGCCGTACAGGCACGGCTGGTGGCCGCCGCGCGACTCGGCCGGGTGCCCGACCGCACGCGCCTCCCGGACGGCCTGACCGTCCGGGAGGCGGAGGTGCTCACGCTGATCGGCGCGGGACTGTCGAACGGGGAGATCGCCGCGCGGCTGCACGTCGAGATGGTGACGGTGAAGTCGCACATCAACCGGGCCTTCGCCAAGGCGGGGATCACGAATCGGAGCCAGGTCGCCGACTACGCCGCCCGGCACGGCCTGACCCGCTGACCTCGCCCGCGCGACGCCTCATCGCCGGCCGATGTCGTCAGTGAACCCCCGGAGCCGGTCACGGCCGGGCCTATGCCCTGATTCCGGAACCGCCGCCGACGACGATGTTCTCGCCGGTCACGAAGCCGGCCGCGTCAGAGGCGAGGAAGGCCACGACTTCGGCGACCTCCTCGCCGGTCCCGAACCTGCCGAGGGGGATCTGGGCGGTCATGGCCTTGGCGACCTCTTCCAGCGCCTCGGGCGGGAGTCCGCCCTTGGCCCAGATCGGCGTCTCGATCGGGCCGGGGCTGACGGCGTTGACCCGGATCCGCCGGGGCGCCAGCTCAAGGGCAAGGGACGGCACGAGGGACAGGAGGGCTCCCTTGGAGGCGGCGGAGACGGAGCCGCCGACGATGCCTCTCGTGGCTCCGATCCCGATGGTGAAGATGATGGACCCCCCGTCGTTGAGCAGGGGCAGGGCCTTCTGCAGGGTGAAGAACTGGCCCTTGACGTTGACGTCGAACAGGTCGTCGTACGTCGCCTCGTCGAAGGCCTCGACCGGCCCGCCCCGAACGATCCCGGCGTTGAGGAACAGCACGTCGAGGCTGCCGAAGCGCTCCCGGACCTCGTCGACGACCCGGTCGGTGTCGGCGAGCGACCGGGCGTCGGCACGCAGCACGACGATCTGGTCCGGCAGTGACCTCTCGGCGGCGGCGAGGGTGTCGGGGTTCTGCCCGGTGACCACCACCTGATATCCGCGTCGATGCAGCAGTTCGGCGGTGGCCTTGCCGATTCCGCTGGTTCCGCCGGTGATCAGGGCTGTGGGCGCGGGCATGGTGCACTCCATTCGGGACAACGGTCAGGGGGCGGCCCGATACGGCACCGTGCCGGTGCCCGGCCGCCGACTCCACCTTCGGGCCACGGAGCGCGCCGGGTCGAATGAATGTTTCGCATCCGGCAATACGACTTGCGTATCACCCCATGTCACGACCTACGAGGGCTACGATCCCGGTATGCCCGACTCGCCACCGCCTCCGGTCAACCTCGATCTGCGGCTGGTGCAGTGCTTCACCGTCCTGGCCGAGCACCGGCACTTCGGTCGCGCCGCCGCGGCGCTCCACACCACCCAGCCGTCCCTGAGCCGGCAGATCCACCGTCTCGAACAGCAACTCGGCGTCCGGCTGCTCGATCGCACCCCGCGCGGCACCGAACTCACCGAGGCCGGGGAGACCTTCCTCCCGCTCGCGAGGGCGCTGCTGCGCTCCGCCACGCAGGCGATGGCGCGCACCCGGGCCGCCGCCCGGCCGACCCGGATCACCATCGGCTACACCACGAACCTCATCGTCACCTCCGCCGTGCGCGAGCTGCGCCATCGGCACCCGGACGCCGAGGTCCGGACCGTGCATCTGGGCTGGAACGAACCGCGTGACGCGCTGCTCGACCACCGCGCGGACGCGGTCGTGACACGGCTGCCGTTCCGGACCGGCGGGCTGCGGGTCACGGTCCTCTACGACGAGCCCCGAGTCCTCGTCGTGCCTGTCGACCACCACCTGGCCGGCAAGGAGTCCGTCACCCTCGACGACATCGCCGACGAGCCCCTGCCCCGGGTGTCCGACCCGGACTGGAACGCCTTCTGGCGCATCGATCCCCGGCCCGGCGGAGGCCCGGCACCCGGCGGTCCCCTCATCGACGACGTCGAGGACAAGGCCGAACTGGTCGCCGCCGGACAGGCCGTCGCGATCATCCCGGACGGGGAGCACATCGGCCGCCTGCGCCCCGACCTGACCACGATCCCCCTGGAGGGCGTCGAGCCCAGCCAGGTCGTGCTGGCCACCCGCGCCGACGACCGCAACCGCCTCGTGGCGGCCTTCCGGAAGATCGCCGAGGCCCACCTCCGGGGCACTCGATGAATACGCCCGACCTGCGGGTATGGGAAGGCGGGCGGGCGAATAGGAGGGCACCATGGCGAAAGAGAAGAAGAAACTGCACAAGGGCGACCAGGTCTCCTGGCGCAGCCACGGTGGCGAGGCCCACGGCGAGGTCGAGCGCGAGATCACCGAGCGGACCGAGGCGGCCGGCCGGACGGTCGCCGCGTCGCCGGACGAGCCGCAGTACGAGGTTCGCAGCGACAAATCCGGAGGCCGGGCCGTGCACAAGCCCGAGGCCCTGAAGAAGAAAGAGGACTGAACCCGTGGCGGGCGAGGACGACATGCCGACACCGTGATCGTCCCGGGCTGGGCCGACGTCGACGTGGACCCGCCCGCCGACCTGGTCGACGCGGTGCGCGCGGCCCATGAGGCCGGCGCACGCGTGGCCTTCCTCTGCACGGGCGCGTTCGTGCTGGCCGCCGCCGGCCTGCTGGACGGCAGGCGCGCGACCACGCACTGGACGCACACCGAGATTCTGGCCGCCCGCCATCCCCGGGTGGAGGTGGACCCGGACGTCCTGTACGTGGACAACGGCAGCGTGCTCACCTCCGCCGGCAAGGCGGCGGCCATGGACCTGTGCCTGCACCTCGTCCGCCTCGACCACGGCTCCTCGATCGCCAACGTGGTCGCCCGCCGCCTGGTCGTGCCGCCGCACCGGGACAGGGGTCAGGCCCAGTTCGGCGACGTCCGGGTGCGGCCACGGTGCGACGGCCGGGCCTGCTTGATCATCTGACGTTCTTGATCATCTGACGTTCACGCCGCAGCCGACCGTCCTTGACGCGGGCTTGAGCTCGGACCGTTTTACTCGCCTGCGCTTCCTCACGATCGGGAGATGGGCGATGACGCAGGACCTGGGACGGCGAACCTTCCTGACGGCGACCGGCGCGATGGCGACGATGGCCGCGATCGGCGGGCAACCACGAGTTCGACAAGTCACCGGCGTTCCTCACCGCCCACATGGAGCGCGGCGTCCCGTTCCCCGAGGTCGGGTGGGACGACGAGTTCGTCGACTCGACCGGCCGCCGGTTCCGCGGCGCGAAGTTCCGCTACTACAGCGCCAATGTCGTATGGTCCGCGACCGGCCGGACGGTCGTCCCGCCGTACAACATCGAGTGGGTCGACGCCGGCGGCGGGCGCCGCCTGCCGATCGGGTTCATCCACCTGACGGCGTTCGGCACCGAGACCATGCCGGCCTCGTTCCAGCCCGCGCTGCGGACCCTCGACGAGGTCGAGACCGTCAACCGGTACGCCGCCCTGCTGAAGAGGCGGGGCGTCAACGCGATCATCCTCAGCATGCACGACGGGGCGGTCGCGGGCAGCGACTTCAACAGCGGCAGCGACCCCTCCGGCCCGGCGTACGACCTGGCCCGCCAGGTCTCCCCGGACGTCGACGCGATCGTCACCGGCCACTGGCACTGCCGGTTCAACATGATGGTCCCCGACCCGAACGGCGTGCCGCGCCCGTTCGTCGAGGCCGGCTACAACGGCCAGCTCATCAACGAGATCAACCTGCGGCTCGACCGCCGTACGGGCAAGGTCGTCCGCGAGCTGACCGTGTCCACGAACCACGCGAACACCCAGGACGTCACGCCGGACCCGGAGCTGCAGGAGGTCGCCGACTACTGGCTCGACTTCGCCACCAAGCGGGGCCAGACCGCGATCGGCCGGGTGACCGCGCCGTTCACGCGGACCCGGAACGCCGCCGGCGAGAGCACGATGGGCGACCTGGCCGCCGACTGGGCGTACTGGTCGGGACGGCAGCCGATCGACCCGACCAACGACGGCAACGCGTATCTGAACGTGCCCGCCGACCTGGCCCTCATCGCCATCGCCCCGCGCGTCGGCCAGGGCGTCGTCGGCGGCGACCTGGTCTCGACCGCGTCCGACGGCGCCGTCACGCTGGCCCAGGCGTTCAAGGCCGTCGGGTACGGCGACCCGGTCGTCACCGCGACCGTGACGGGGCAGCAGATCCACGACGCCCTGGAACAGCAGTGGACGACGGGCGCGGACGGCAAGATCGTGTTCGCGCCGTTCGCGGTCTCCCGCAACGTCCGGTACACCTACGACGCGAGCGGGCCCGTCGGCGACCGGGTCGACCCGGCCGACGTGCTCATCGACGGGAAGCCCCTCGACGTCACCCGAAAGTACCGGCTCGCGACGATGGCCTACACCTTCGTCCAGGGCGACGGGTACCCGGCGCTCGCGACGTTCGACCGGCCGGTCCGGCACCCCCGGGACTTCGAGAACTTCGTGAAGTACGTCCGCGCCCAGAAGGTGCTTACCCCGGCCCCGCTCGAGCGGGTCTCGGCCAAGAACGCGGCCTTCGCCCCGCGCGCCGTCGAGGTCCCGGCCCCATCCGACGAGCCACGCACCGGCAACAATCTCAGCTACGGCTCATTCCACATCCCCTGCTGAGGCGATATGCGAATGGCGGGATGAAGCGGCCGATGGCCCCGTCATCCCGCCATTGAAATGGTCACGCAGGTGGGATTCGAACCCACGACCTCTGGCTTATGAGACCAGCGGGGACGACCGAGCTCCCCTACTGCGCTGCGTGCGTGACGTGCCGCTCCAGGGATTCGAACCCCGAACCTTCCGGTCCTGAACCGGACGCCTCTGCCGTTGGGCCAGAGCGGCGCGGAAATCTTTCCGTCGTCTTCAGTGTGAAGAAGTCCGGCTGTCGCGGCAACGCATTTTCCGGCCAGCTCCGACGGTACGGCGTGTGCACAATCCTCGGTGAAGCGAACCTCCAGCGGGCGGTTCGGGGCGATATGGACGCTTCCCCACTCGCCTTCACCGAGCATTTCGGTCGCCGCCTGCAGCGAGCGCGCGGCCACACGCCCGCCCCGGAGGGCGTACGAGAAACCTGAAGCAGGCTTGACCTGCGCCGACTTGCGATCTTTCGAACACCAGTTCGAAGATGGTCTCATGCACGACGCCCGGCCACTCGACCACTACCCGTCCGGCTCCCACCGGATCGAGGCCCGCGACGCCTGGGTCTGGATCCGCCACAAGGGAGCCTGGCGTAAGGGTGCGATCCACTGCTGGTACGTCCACGGCGACACCTGGATGGCCTGGATGCAGCACGAGGATCCCACCCCCGACATCCCGTGGTCGGCGTGGGGGCTCTACCTGTACGACGGAGTCACGATCCGCCGGCGCCACACCCCGGCCGCCACCGCCCGCATCGAGATCCCTGCGGGCCCCGACGCCTCGGACCACATCACCGCCCGCCTCCGCGACACCGGCTACCGCGTCGAGCCCTGGCACCGCCCCGCGCGCGGCGACAGGACCCTGCTCATCGGATGAGGCCTCCTGGCGCGGCTTCGCCGATGGATCAGTCGAAGAGCTCGTCCGCCGAACCCGCCACAGCGGCCAGTCGGACCCACTCCTGCAACTGCGCGAGGTCGGTGCACTCCTCGATCCGAAGACGCTGCTCGTCGGTGAGCGTGATCCCCCGTGCGTCCAAGACGGCAAAAAGCGCCTTGACCTCACCACGGGCCTCACCCTCGGCGAAGTATTTCTTGGCGAAGCTGCTCTGGTACTCGTTTTTCAGCGATCAACAGGGCCTCCAGGTAACTGCGTGCATGCTCGGTCTGTAGCGCCGCGAGCGGCCTGACCATCCTTGAATTCAGGAACGGGAAAATTCAGCACGTCACCGAGCAGATCCGCCGCCAATTGCGGGCGGTCGCGAAACAGGAGCGCCACTGCTTCATGTTCTGTGGTCGGCATGCGGGAAACATTATCGACGATCGACTAGATGCGTACGAGATTTTGATGCTTGACCAGCGCATATAGTGGTCATTTCCGGCTAACGAGGCATTATTTTTATCCTCCCTACAGCGACACGGCCTATCCCGTTTAGGAAGCGAGAGAGGGGTACACCCGCGACATGCCGAACGATCCGGCTGGAAGGGTGCAGGACGGCGTGCGGGCGTGGGGGAGGCCGGGATGCCGCTGTTGATCGGTACGTCCGGGTGGCAGTACAAGCACTGGCGTGACGTCCTCTATCCGACCGGGATGCCGCAGCGCGTCTGGCTGGAGCGGTACACCGAGTGCTTCGACACGGTGGAGAACAACAACGCCTTCTACCGGCTGCCCAGCCGTGAGGTCTTCGCCGGGTGGCGGGAGCGGACGCCGCCGGGGTTTGTGATGGCGGTCAAGGCCAGCCGCTACCTCACTCACATCAAGCGCCTCAAGGATCCGGAAGAACCGGTGGACCGGCTGATGAACGCCGCGGGCGGCCTGGGCGACAAGCTCGGCCCGGTCCTCGTCCAGCTACCGCCGACCCTCCAGGTCGACGTCGAACGACTGACACGGACCCTGCGGCGTTTCCCGGCGGGCGTACGGGTCGCGCTCGAGCCCCGGCACCCGTCCTGGTGGACCGACGAGGTGCGCGAACTGTTGATCCGGCACGGAGCCGCGCTGTGCTGGGCAGACCGGCTCGGCCGGCCGCTGACGCCGCTGTGGCGGACCACCGACTGGGGCTATCTCCGGTTCCACGAGGGCGCGGCGACGCCCTGGCCGGAGTACGGCGACCAGGCGCTGCGCTCCTGGGTGCGGCGCCTCGCCGAGACCTGGGACGACGAACAGGACGTGTACGTCTACTTCAACAATGATCCCGGCGGCGCGGCCGTACGGGACGCCGGGCGGTTCGCCGAGTTCGCCCGCGCGGCCGGCCGCGGCGTGACCCGCACGCCCGCGCTGGCCGCGCGCTGACGAGCCCGTCTCACCGCCACGCCCACCCGGCGGTGACGGCGCGCCTCACCAGGTGACGGGCAGCGCGGACACGCCGCCGGTGAGGCGGTCGACGCGCCACGGCAGCCGGTCGAGCGGCACCGCCAGGCGCAGTTCCGGGAACCGCTGGAACAGCGAGCCGAAGACGGCCCGCAGTTCGACGCGGGCCAGGTTCGCGCCCAGGCAGTACCGGATGGCGTAGCCGAATCCGAGGTGGGGCTGCGGGTCCCGGCCGATGTCGAAGCGTTCGGCGTCGGCGAAGACGGTCTCGTCCCGGTTGGCGGCCGCGGTCATGATGACGCAGAGCTCGCCCGCCCTGATCCGCACGCCGTCGACCTCGACGTCCTCGCGGGCGTACCGGGCGAGGCCGTGGTCGTTCGGCACGGCGACGCGCATGATCTCCTCGACCGTCGCGGAGACCCGCCCCGGATCATCTCGCAGCGCCGCGGCCTGCGCGGGGTCGGCCAGCAGGAGAAGGACTCCGTGGTCGATGCGGTTGACCGTCGTCTCGTGCCCGGCGAACAGCAGCCCGCCCGCCATGGTCGCGATCTCGTCGGCGGGCAGGTCGGCCCGGGCCAGGTCGGAGTAGACGTCCTCCCCCGGGTCGTTCCGCTTGGCCATGACGATCCCGTGGGAGTACTCCTCCATGGCCGTACGGGCGGCGGCGGACCGATCCGGGTCGGTGAGGTCGGTCATCTCCTCGGCGAGCGCCCGGAAGTGGTCGCGGTCGGCGAGGGGGACGCCGAGGAGCTCGCAGATCACCTGGATGGGCAGCGGCACCGACAGCGACGCGTGCAGGTCGAGCGGTGGGCCCTGCTCCTCCATCCGGTCGAGCAAGCCGTCGACCAGCTCCTGGACGTGCCCGGACAGCGCCTGCATCCGGCGCGCGGAGAACGCCGGCGCGAGCAGCCGGCGCATGCGGTCGTGCACGTCCTTCTCGGTGGCGAACTCCCCCGTCGGACCGCCGGTGAGGGCGGAGTTGGAGAGCCGGGCGGCGTTGTCGGGGTCGGGGTGGGAGCGGCCGAAGCGCTCGTCGGCGAAGATCGCTCTGGCCTGTTCGTACCCGGTGACGAGCCAGGCCTCGTCGCCGGTCCGGGTGCGGATCCGGGCGATCGGCTCCTCGGCGCGCAACGTGGCGTACGTCGTGGAGATCCCCAGCGCGTCGGTGCGCTCGAACGGCAGTCGCGGCAGGTCGGCCATGAGGCGAACGTCCTCTCCCCGAGAGTTCGGTCAACCTCCACGCTTTCACCCGTCATATCACTCGTCAATGCGCGCGAAGTGGGAAAAGCCGGTCTTGTCGGCCGCGGCCGTGCCCTCGCTGGTCAAGACGTCCACGCGGGATCGCGGCCGGCGAGGCCGAGCGCCCGGTCGAGCGGCGGAGCCGTCTCTGGAACCGGCACCTCCGGGCCCATCGCACCGTACCGCCGGGCCATCTCCGCCATCGCGGACACCTGGCCGAACAGCGCCCGCGCGAGTTCGTCATCGAGCGGGACCTTCTGGCCGGTCGCCGCGGCGAGGTCCCAGGCGTGCAGCAGGACCTCCGCGAACAGCATCCCGCCGACCACCGGAGCGGGCATCGTCATCGCGGGGAAGAGCGCGGTCTCGCCCTCCCAGGCCGCCGGCTCGGACCAGGCCGCGGCGGCCGCCCGCACGCGCACGGCGTACCGGCCGGCCCAGTCGGGTCCGGCGGTGAAGTCGTCGCCCTCCGCCGGGGACTCCGGGGGCGGCGCCTTGCGCGCGGCCGCCTCGAAACGGAACCCCGTCCAGTAGATCAGGTGGTTCAGCAGGGCCCGGACGTCGTACTCGGTGCAGGGGGTCGGCAGGCTCAACCCGCCGGGGTCGATCCCCTGGACGACCGCGATCGGCACTTCCGCGGCGCGCGTCATGAGCGGACGCAGTTCCATCGATGTCTCCTTGTGACGTCTCCGTGAGTCGCCTGGTGGCAGAACCTCGGACCGTAGGACGGGCGGGGGCCGCCGGTCTTGAAGGAATGCGACACTGAGCCACATGTCCGACGCCGCTCCCGACGGCCCGCGGGCCGTCCTGAGCCCCGCGGCGGCGCAGGAGCGCTTCCAGGTCGCCCACCGGGCGCCGGCGGCGGATCTCGCCTGGCTCGCCGACTATTACTGGATCCTGCACTGGGACCTCGGCGAAGGCGGATCCCACCGGCATCAGGTCCTTACCCATCCGGCGGTGCACATGACCTTCCTCAGCGACGGGCAGGCCCGGGTGGTCGGCGTCGTGCGCGGCGTGTTCGCCGAGACCATCGAAGGTCGCGGCCGGGTGATCGGCGTACGCTTCCGGCCCGGTGGCCTCCGGCCCTTCCTCGACGCGCCGATGTCCACGATCACCGACCGGCGGGTCCCGGTCGAGGAGATCTTCGGCCGGCGGGCCCGCGCCGTCGCCGACACGATCATCGCCACGCCGGACCCCGGAGACGCGATCCTCCTGGTGGAGGACCTCCTCCGTTCCGGCGCGCCGGGGAGACCGGACCCGCTGGTCCTCGAGGTGTCCGCCATCGTGGACCGGATCGCCGCCGACCCGGCGCTGAGCAGGGTGGACCGGCTGGCGGCCGCGGTCGGGGTCGGGACGCGCCGCCTCCAGCGACTGTTCGCCGACTACGTGGGGGTGGGTCCCAAGTGGGTGATCCGCCGGTGTCGGATGCAGGACGCCGCGGACCGCGCCGCCGGCGGCACGGACATCGACTGGGCGGCCCTGGCCGCAGATCTGGGCTACGCCGACCAGGCGCATTTCATCCGGGACTTCTCCGCCACGATCGGCATGCCTCCAGCGAGGTACGCGCGGGCGTACGCGCGGTGATCCCGGCCGGGCCCACTGTTGAGCGTCGGCTTTTTGTCAGTGCCCTACGGCGACCTTCGAGTTCGGCTATCCGCCGGGGAGTCGGTCCGTCGGCGTGCACTTCGAACCGTGGGGGCCGGCGCCGTTCCTGCCGATGCCCGCGGCCGAGCTGTGTGACCGGCCGGTGACGGTGGAGCAGATTTGGGGCCGGCCCGCCATCGCTGAGCTGCGAGACCGGCTGGCCACGGCGGCCGAGCCGCACGAGATGCTGACGCTGCTTGAGGAGGAGCTGATGCGACGGCTGCGCGAAACCGCCGGCCTGAGGCTGGTCCGCCATACGAGCAGCGTCATCGCGGCGACCAGCGGGGCGGTGGCGATCGGCGACCTGAGCGTGACGGCCGGTGTCAGCAGCACTTATCTGGCGCAGCGGTTCAAGGAGCTCATCGGCGTCACGCCGAAGCGGCCGGCCCGCACCCCCGCTAACCGTTCCCCTCAGCCCTGCTGCACCGCGTACTGCGCGATGCCATTGCCCAACGACCAGTTCTCCGGCAGTACTTCCACAAGATTGATGAACACGTCTTCGGGGCGCACGCCGGGGTCCGCCTGCAAGAGTTCGACGATGCGCAGGTAGAGCGCCCGCTTCTGGGCGAGGCCGCGCGTGTTGTTGGCGGTGATCCGGATGATGACCACCTCGTCGCTCCGTTCGACGCCGTAGTAGGTGGGGCTGACGCTGAAGGTGCTGCTGTCGTGCTCGGTGATCGTCATGAAGCGGTCGTCTTCCGGCACGTCGAAGGTCTCACGCATGGCGCGGTAGACGCCCTCGAAGAGGGCTTGGTGGTACTCGGCGGACTTGCCTCGCCGCAACGACACCTGGACCAAGGGCATGGCCTGACTCCGTTCCTCGGGACAGTTCGGAGCGTAGCCATCACTTGATCATTCAAAAAAGTCATCTTACGGTATTTCAGTCATTAAATATTTCAATGATCGGTCTGACGATGAAGATGCTCGCCCTGGACGCTGTGCAGGCCTTCGTGCTGACCGCCGAGATGAAGAGCTTCACGCGCGCGGCGGAGGCGATGGACTCCACGCAGTCCGCCGTGAGCCTGAAGATCAAGCGGCTGGAGGACGCCTTGGGCCGCCGCTTGCTGGACCGTACGCCCCGCCTGGTCCGCCTGTCGCAAGACGGCGCCGCCTTCCTCGGGCCCGCACGTGAACTGCTGGCCGCCCACGCGGGCGCGCTGGGCTCGTTCGGCGTCCAGCGGCAACGCCTATCGATCGGCATAAGCCACCATGTCGTCGGCGCCGAACTGCCCCACCTCCTGCGCCAGATAGGGCGAGCAGAGCCAGACCTGACGCTGGAGGTGAGCATCGCCAGCTCATGGGAGCTCCTTGACCTGCTCGACAGCGGTGCGCTGGACGCGGCCATCGTGCTGCGCCACGAGGGCCGCCGCACCGACGGTGAAGTCCTGATGGAGGAGTCCTTCGGCTGGATGGCCTCATCGGACTTCGAACACCGCTCCGGCGAGCCTCTGCGCCTCGCCCTGCAGGCCGAGTCATGCCATGTGCACCAGATGGCGGTGACCGCGCTGAACGAAGCGGGCATCGCCTGGCAAGAGGTGTTCGTGGGCGGCGGCATCGCGACCATCGGTGCGGCCGCGGCAGCAGGCTTGGCCGTAGCGGCGCTCAGCCCGCGCGTGGCCCCACCCGGCACCATGGACATGGGCGAATCACTTGGCCTCCCCCCGCTGCCCACCCGCAGCGTCGTCCTGCAATCGCGCCCGTCCGAGCCGGCCGCTCGCAGGGCGCTGCGCACCTTCGCCTCCGCCCTGCGCGCCACAGCGGGACACTGACCGCCACCACCGCGAGGTTGTGGGGATCAGGTCCTGCCCAATGCCGCGCCGCCGGTCCGGTGGTCTTTCAGGGCGTCGATGTGCGGAAGCAGGCGACGCCACGGATCGCGGTAGGAGAGGGGCGGGCGGTGAGCCGAAACAATCGCCTCCTGTGGGCCGGCGCCCTTGGATTTCCTGCCCGGCCCCCAGGCCCCGGCAGCACCGGACCTGAACTCTGGGGCGCGGCCGGGGCCTTCCGGCACGAGAGCACATCACTCCGCGACGGCGACTCCACTTGATTTTCGGAACGCGGGTTTCCTGGAGCCCTGGTCGCTTCGGTGTCCGGTCAGTTCTTGTAGGGCGATCGCCGCGTCGTTGTTGGGACGTCGCCCGCAGTAATCCGTTTCGTGTGTCACAGCGGCTCTGTCAGCATGAAGCCCATGCGGCACCCTCTTGACACGCTGGACTGGCCGATTTGCACCGACCGACTGCTGTTGCGCCGGGCTACCCCCGACGACCTGGACGCGACCTGGACCTTCCGGCGGCTGCCGGAGACTCACGAATGGGTCCCGGCCGCCACGGCGACGTACGACGACTACCGTGAGCGTTTTCTCTGTGAGGAGCGGCTCGCGGACCTGCTCATCATCGAACTGGACGGCCGGGTGATCGGCGATCTGACGCTGCAGGTCCAGGACGCTTGGGCCCAGCGGGAGGTCGCTGACCAGGCGAAAGGCGTCCAAGGAGAGCTCGGGTGGACGTTGGATCCCTCCTATGGAGGCAAGGGCTACGCCACCGAAGCGGTACGCGCCCTCATCGACGTCGCCTTCGGGAGTCTTGGCCTGCGCCGCCTGCACGCGGCGTGTTTCTACGACAACGAACCTTCGTGGCGGCTGATGGAGCGGGTTGGGATGCGCCGCGAACAGCACACGGTGAAAGACTCCCTCCACCGCACAAAGGGATGGCTCGACGGCCTCTCATACGCGCTCCTGGCCGAGGAATGGCCCACTCCCGAGTGATGGACCGCCCCGCTGTCCGGTCTCAATAAACGGCGTCGCGGAGTGGTTGAACGCGACAGGTTGTTGAAGGGGTTTTGAAGGGATTTCCGGGGCCGCCGGATGTTCCCGGGGCGATCTTCAATCAACGAAGGTTTATTGACGACGATCAGTCAGGACGCCCTCGGCGGCGCCGAGAACAGAGGCGGCGGCTGGAGCGGTCCGTAGCGCCTCCGCGGCTGATCCTCTGGGTTGCCATCACCGGCCAGCTCCACCGAACACCCGGGCGGTGGGTAATTCGGTTGCTACGTTCCGGCATCGGGTGGTGTGGCCGGGAGGTGGCAGGTGGCGCAGCGGAAACCCGGACGGCACCGTCGCCGACACCCAGGACCGCTGACAACAACCTGTCGCGAGCCGCTGTCACTAAGTCGTCGTTCCCACTGACACAAACGTGTCGCACAACAGGTGATCCCGGCCGGGCCCGCCGCGCCGCCCGGCCGGTGACCGGCGGCGGTACGCGGGCATGATCGTCTTAGCCTGTGGACGCCGTGACCGGCTTGTAACCGTTTCACGTAGCATTTGAGGGACGACGACGCCCGGCAGAAGGACTGTTCCCAGGTGAGCTCCGCTACTGAACCCCTGCGCGCGCTGCTGTTGGAGAGCATTCACTCCGACGCTGTCGCCTCTCTCGAGAAGAACGGCTACGCCGTCGAGTTGCTGGATCGCGCCCTCGACGAGGACGAGCTGATCGCCCGTGTCGCCGGCGTGCACCTTCTCGGTATCCGGTCCAAGACGACGGTCACCGACGCGGTGCTCGCCGCCGCGACGGACCTGCTCGCGGTCGGCGCGTTCTGCATCGGGACCAACCAGATCGACCTGTCCGCCGCCGCACAGCGCGGCGTCGCGGTGTTCAACGCGCCGTTCTCCAACACGCGCAGCGTCGTCGAGCTGGTGGTCGCCGAGCTCATCGCGCTGACCCGTCGGCTCATGGAGAAGAACTCCTCGATGCACGCCGGCGTCTGGGACAAGTCGGCCGAGGGCGCCCACGAGGTCCGGGGCCGGCGGCTCGGCATCGTCGGCTACGGCAACATCGGCAGCCAGTTGTCGGTGCTGGCCGAGAGCCTGGGCATGAGCGTGTTCTTCTACGACACGGCCGACAAGCTCGCGCTGGGCAACGCCCGCCGGTGCGCGAGCATGGAGGAGCTGCTGGCCGTCTCCGACGTCGTGACCCTGCACGTCGACGGCCGGCCCGGCAACAGCGGCCTGTTCGGGGAGGCGGAGTTCGCCCGGATGCGTCCCGGCAGCCTGTTCCTGAACCTCTCCCGCGGGTTCGTCGTCGACCACGGCGCGCTCCGTGAGCACATCGAGTCGGGCCACCTGGCCGGCGCGGCGATCGACGTCTTCCCGCAGGAGCCCAAGGGCCGCGGCGACGAGTTCGTCTCGGAGCTGCGGGGGCTGCCCAACGTCATCATCACGCCGCACATCGGCGGCTCGACCGAAGAGGCGCAGCAGGACATCGGCCAGTTCGTCGCCGGGAAGCTGCAGGACTTCGTGGCCACGGGCAACACCGCGCTCAGTGTGAACCTCCCGGCCGTGTCGCTGCCCGCCCCGGCCACCGGCCACCGCCTGACGCACCTGCACCGCAACACCCCGGGCGTGCTGGCCACGATCAACGGCATCCTCGCCGACCACGACGTGAACATCGAGGGCCAGTTGCTCGGCACGCGCGGTGAGATCGGCTATGTGATCACCGACATCGGCACCCAGTACACCACCGACGTGCTGGAGCAGCTTCGCGCGCTGCCGAACACCGTCCGGCTGCGCCTGCTGTCCTGACCACCCGCCCGCCGCTCGTACGCTCCCCCGCCGGGTGAGCGTACGAGCGGCGCGTGCTCACGCGATGTTGAGCTCCGGCTCGGTCGCGATCTCCGCCTCCTCCGCCGCGACCGCCGCGCCGACCTCGTGGCTGGACAGGGCGATCCGCACGGCGAAGTGGTAGACGGCGACGGAGAACACCGCGACCGTCAGGATGTCCACCCAGTCGGGCAGCACCTTGCTGCCGCCGTAGCGGCCCAGGAACCCGATGAGGATCATGCCGCCCAGCCACGGCCAGACCCACACGGCCGCGGTCCAGTTGAGCGGGGCCCGCTCGGCCTGTGGGGTCCTCGCCCGGGTCGCCGCGAAGATCACCAGGCCGAACAGGATGGCGATCCCGAGTTTCCACTCCGCCTGGAAGCTCGACCAGTAGATGATCAGGTTCGAGGAGACGAAGGCGAGGGGCGCCAGCACGCGGTGCGCGGGAAGGCGGTACGGGCGATTCCGTTCCGGATCGCGCAGCCGCAGGGCGCGCAGGGCGATCGGCCCGAAGGCGTACATGATCGCGGTCGCCGAGGTGACGAGGCCGACCAGGGAGTGCCAGCTCGGGAACGGCAGGAACGCGATCTCCCCGACGACGAAGGCGATGACGACCGAGACGATCGGCACGCCCTTCGGGCTGACCTTGGCCACCACGTGCGGCACCGACCTCTCCCGGCCCAGCGCGTACGAGAGCCGGGACGACGCGGCGACGTACACCAGACCGGTCCCGGCCGGTGAGATCACCGCGTCCGCGTAGAGCAGCGCCGCCAGCCAGGCGGCGCCGGCCCCGATGGCGAGCGTGGCGTACGGGCCGAAGTCGCCCTTGCCCACCGGGTTCGCCCAGCCGTGCGCGATGTGGGCGGGGTTGAGGGCGCCGATGAACGCGACCTCGAGCAGGATGTAGACGACCGTGCCGATCACGGTGGCCGTGATCACCGCGCGCGAGACGTCCTGCTGCGGCTTTCTGGCCTCTCCGGCGAGCTGGATCGCCTGCTCGAACCCCTGGAGGGCGAAGACGACGCCGGCCGGCAGCGCGGCGAACACGCCGTGCGCCCCGAAGGGCATGAACCCGCCGCCCGCCGTGAAGTTGGACGCGTGGAAGGTCAGCAGCAGGAGGACGACCACGGTGAGCAGCGGAATCGCCGTCTTCCAGATCACGGTGATCCCGTTGGAGTCGGCGAGGAGCTTGACGCCGACGATGTTGATGACCGTGAACAGCAGCATGAACACCGTCGCCACCAGCAGGCCGGCGCCGGTCAGCGTCCCGTCGGTGTGCAGCATCGTGATGTGGTGCCGCACCCACCCGATGTGGTCGCAGTAGGACAGCGTCGCCTCGACCTCGATAGGGGCGATCGTGACCGCCTGTACCCAGGCCATCCAGCCCGCGGCGAAGCCGACCAGCGGGCCGAACGCGAAGCTCGGGAACCGGGCCGTGCCGCCGGCGATGGGATAGGCCGCGCCGAGCTCGGCGTGCACCAGGGCGAGGATCGCCAGCATCACGGCGGCGAGGAGCCAGGACACCAGCGAGGCCGGTCCGGCGATCGTCGCGGCCGTCAGCGCGCCGAGCAGCCAGCCGGAGCCGATGATCGATCCGAGCGACACGAACATCAGTCCCCAGAAACCGACGTCCCGCCGCAGGCGTCGTCCCGATTCGGCGGATCCGGTCGTGCTCGGCGCCATGGCGCCCCCTTCGAGAGCAGTACTACGGCCACCCGACGGCGGTGAAGGGCCCTCTCCCCACATGCCGGATGAACCGTTGACTTTGCGGCGCTAATCGACATTAAGAACGGGCCGTAATGCAGGTCAACGCCGGAGGAAGGCTAATTCGATGCAGCCTCGATCGCAATGCGCGACGGTCCATTCACGTGGCGTGAGGAGTTTCTGGGAGTGATGTTACGGAAGCGGCGGCTCCTCGATCCGACGCGCCCTCCCCATTTGCCGGGTGGCCGGCCGGACCGGCGTGGACGACGGCCGGGCCGGTGCTGAGACAATGACGTATGGGTCTGATTACGACCGTCGGTCTCGTCCTGCATCCCGAACGCAACTGCAGGGGCGTCATCGACACCATCACCGGCTGGGCGCGCGACCGGAAGGCCAAGGTCTTGGGGGTGCCCGGCGAGGTCGCCCGCATCGACGGCGACGTCGAGCCGGTGGAGCCGGACCTCCTGGCCGACCGCGCCGAGCTGATCGTCAGCCTCGGCGGTGACGGCACGATGCTGCGCGCCATGCGGCTGAGCTACCCGCAGCGGACCCCGGTCCTCGGCGTCAACCTCGGCCGCCTCGGCTTCCTCGCCGAGATCGACATCCCGGACCTGGGCGCGGCGCTCTGCGCGATCGACGAGCACCGTTTCACCGTGGAGCCGCGGACGGGGCTCCGGGCGACCGCGAACGGCATCGACGCGCTGGCCTTCAACGACATCGACCTGGCCCGCGTCCCCGGCGACGGGATCCCCGTGGTCGAGCTGTGCGTCGAGGGCAACCCCTTCGTCCGGTACGCCGCCGACGCCGTCGTCGTCGCGACGCCGACCGGCTCCACGGCCTACAACTTCTCCGCCGGCGGCCCGATCGTCTCGCCCAGTGCCGAAGGGCTGCTCGTCACGCCGGTCGCGCCGCACTCCGCTTTCAACCGCGCGCTGTTCCTGTCCCCGCAGGAGAAGCTCGCGCTGCGGATCCTGCCGACCAGCGGCGCCGTCGCCGTCGAGGCCGACGGCCGGCTCATCGGCCGGCTCGCGCCCGGCGACGTCCTGGACCTGACGGCGCTGCCCGGCGCGGCCGGCGTCGTACGGCTCGGGCAGACGACCTTCTACCAGCGCGCGCAACGCCGCCTGCGGCTGATGGGCTCGGCCGAGGCGGACGGCGGCTGAGCCCCGCCCGCCCCGGACTCAGACGGCCGGCACGGTGAGCCGACCGGTGCGCAGGAGCCCGGTCGCCATCGCCGACGCCTCCCGCACCTGGGTGGTCAGCCACTCTCGCCGCCGTTCGAACCGGGAGGCCGGCACCGAGACGGTGAAGGCCCCCGCCGGGTGACCGGTCTCGTCGAAGAACGGCGCGGCCACGCAGCAGACCCCCGGGCTGAACTCCTCCAGGTCGAGGGCGTACCGCTGCCGCCGGATCTTCGCCAGCTCGGCGAGGAGAGCGTCGTGGTCGACGATCGTCCGGGGCGTGACCGGCGTCAGGTCCACCCCGTCGAACAGGGCCGTCACGTGGTCGCGCGGCAGGAAGGCCAGCACCGCCTTCGAACCCGCCCGCGCGTGCATGAGCTCGCTGTAGCCCACGTCCAGGGCGGCAGGCCGGACGGCGTTCGGGTCGGAGAGATAGTGCTGGAGGATGAGGCTGCCGTGGTACCACCCGGAGACGTACGAGGTCTCCCGGGTCTTGGTGTGCAGGCGCGTGAGGATCACGGACAGCTCGGGGGACGGTGCTGAGCGCCGCCGCAGGTGCCGGCCCAGTGACGCGGCGCGCGGGCCGACGTCGTAGCGCCCTCCGGGCAGCCTGACGAGGTGTCCGCTCTCGAGCAGCGTGCGCAGCAGGTGGTAGCAGGTCCCGAGCTTCAGTCCGAGCGTGCGGCTCAGCACCTTGGCGGTGGCGGTGCCGTCGGCGGTCGCCACCGCCTCGAGCAGGACCAGGCCCCGCTCGAGGGTACGCAGCGTCGTACGACCGGGCTCCTCGACCGGCTTCCCGTCCGTGTCCTGTTCCCGTTCCGGCATGGCCCTCCCCGTGTTCCGGCCGTCGACGCCCGATCGTCGTCCGACCAGCATGCGGCCGAATTTCGACTATGTGAAATCCGGGGCGCCGAGACGGGAGCCCGGCGACCTACGGCCTCTAGCCTCGGCATCTCCGAACCGCATGACAGGAGCGTCGATGATCCGTCGCTGGAGCCCGGACGGCCTCGCGCCGCCCATCGGGCAGTACAGCCACCTGGCCGCCGTGCCGGCCGACCACGAGCTGGTGTTCGTCTCCGGACAGGTGGGAGTGGCCGAAGACGGCACTCTCGCCGGTCCCGACGCCCGGTCGCAGACCCGGCAGGCGTTCGCGAACATCGGACGGCTGCTCGACTCCCTCGGCGCCGGTCCCGAGCACCTGGTGAAGCTGCTGACGTTCGTGGCCGGGACCGAGCACCTCGACGGAAGCCGGCTCGCGCGGGAGGAGGTCCTGGGCGCCTGGTATCCCGACGGCGACTGGCCCGCCCACTCGCTCATGGTCGTCGCCGCGCTCGCCCGGCCGGACCTGACGGTCGAGATCGAGGCCGTCGTCGCGCCGCCCCGGCGCTGAGAACGACACGGCGGCCGCGCGCCCCCCGGCCCGAGCGTCCCCGCACGCCCTCGGCCTGCGGGTGTCGACGCCGTGCCGGGCGGCGAAGTCCACTTCGATCTCCGCCTGATCCACGGTGCGTCCGTTCTGTTATGCGGGACGGTGTTCTGTCTTATGGATGAGAATTCACGCGACGGACCGGGGCGCTGTGGTTAAGGTGCGTAGCCGTCGCCGATGATCTACCCGGGAACGCCGATGACCGAGATCCTGCTGGCGGGCGTCGTCGGGTCCACCGCGTACGGCCTGGCCACCGCCGACTCCGACGTCGACCGGCTCGGCGTCTTCGCCGCGCCGACCGACGCCCTGCTCGGGCTGCGCCCTCCGCGCGAGTCGATCGTGACGACCGCCCCCGACCGGACCCTGCACGAGGCCCGTAAGTGGTGCGGCCTCGCCCTGGGCGGCAATCCGACCGTCATGGAGCTGGTCTGGCTGCCCGATGACCTGTACGAGACGCGGACGGCGTTCGGCGACGAGCTGATCGGCATCCGCGCCGCCTTCCTGTCGTCGAAGCGGGTCCGGGACGCCTACCTCGGTTACGCCTCGCAGCAGTTCCGGAAGCTGGAGAACCGGGGGGACGGCGCGTTCTCCGCCGACACCCGCAGGCGCACGGCCAAGCACGCCCGGCACCTGGCGCGGCTCGTCCACCAGGGCCGGGAGCTCTACGCCACCGGGCGGCTGCGCATCCGCCTCGACGACCCGGACCGGTACCACCGCTTCGGCGACCGGGTCGCGGCGGGCGATCTGGAGGCCGCCCGCGGGCTGCTCGCCGAGGCCGAGGCCGACTTCGCCCGCATCCGCACCCCGCTCCCGGAGCGCCCCGACGAGGCTCCCGTCGAGGCGTGGCTGCGGGCGGTCCGCGCGGCCTACTACACGGCCCGGCCGGCCTCATGAGTCAGCGGGCGGGTGCGCCCGGCAGGCGTTCGATCGCGATGGCGGCCGCGTCGTCCTCCAGATGACCGCCGACGTGGTCGAGGAGGTCCTTCTCGAGCCGCGCGACGATGACGCGGGGATCCTCACCCGCCCACCCGCGAAGGCGCTCGGCGAGGGCGTAGAAGGTCCCCGTCCGGTCGCGGCCCTCGACGATGCCGTCGGTGTAGAGCAGCAGGACGTCGCCCGGCTCGAAGGGGAAGGTCCCGGCCAGGTGGTCGTCGACCGTGAGTTCGCCCAGGCCCAGCGGCGCACCCGGCCGCTCCGAGCCGAGGGTCAGGACCCGGTCTCCGCGCAGCAGCAGCGGCGGTGGGTGGCCGCAGTCGACCACGTGCACGACCGGCTCCGCGTCGGGGATGTCGACGATCGCCGCGGTGACGAAGCACTCCGAGACATCGACGTTCGTCTCGGAGAGTTCGGCCAGGTTCCGGCAGACGCTGGCCTCCAGGTGCGTCGCGAGATCGGGAAGCTTCGCGTGACGATGCGACGCCTCGCGGAAGGCGCACAGGAGCACCGCCGCGTCGCTGACCGAGTCCAGGCCCTTCCCCCGCACGTCGCCGATGATCAGGCGGGTACCGCCCACCGTACGCGCGGCGGCGTACAGGTCACCGCCGATCCGGGCCTCGGCGGCGGCGGCGATGTACATCGACGCGATCCGCAACGGGCCGATCCGCTGCGGCAGCGGACGCAGGATGACCCGTTGCGCGACCTCCGACACCGACCGGACCTCGTTCAGCTGCCGCTCGTGGCGCTCGCGCAGGTAGCGGAACGCCACCACGAACGCCGAGACCACCAGCAACGTGAGGATCTGCACCTGGTGGTTCATGGTCTCGATACCGCCGTGCAGGAAGGCGATCGCCACTTGCGCCACGACCGCCAGGACGCCGATCGCCCCCGTCATCACGGGACCGCCGAACGACGCCGTGAGCGCGGGCGCCACGACCAGGAGCGGCCCCAGGTGAACGTTGGTCGGAGACAGGATGTCCACCACGCTGATCAGCACGATGAGCGCGACCGGAACCGCCACCATGACCTGACCGGGCCGCCATGACGCGAAGACTAGGCGCAAATGTCCGCCGAGCCGCACCTTCCCAACGTACCCTGGCGCGCATCAGGCGTGCCGTCAGAGCCCGCGACAGGCCCGGTCGACCAGCAGCCCCCTTCGACCCCGCGGTCAGAGGCGGGTCCGGCGGCCCGGGCGCAGGCGTTCGAGCCGCCACCAGGCGACGATGACGAACAGCAGCCCGAGACCGGCCAGCACCCCCATGTCCGTGCCCCAGGTGGTCGCGTCGGGGTGCCAGAGCCGGTCGACGATCGGTTTGTGCGGCAGGTGCGCGAGGTCGACGGTCGAGGCGGCCGCCCCCAGACCCCAGCGCGACGGCGTGATCCAGGCGACCTGCTCCAGGCCCACCTTGCCCTGGAGCGGCATGAGGGCGCCGCAGAGGATCACCTGGGCCAGGGACAGCAGGACCAGCAACGGCATCGTCTTCTCCGACGTGCTGACCGCCGCCGACACCAGCAGGCCCATCGCCATCGACACGACCGCCAGGCCGGCCATGGACAGCATGAGCTCCGGGTACGGCGAGGTGAACGCGCCGTGCGCCGGCATCGGACGGAACACCAGGCCGATGAGGACGAGCAGCACCGCCTGCGCCCCGGTGATCAGACCGAGGATGAGGATCTTCGACAGCAGGTAGATCCCGGCGGACAGCCCCGCCGCCCGCTCCCGCCGGTAGATCGGGCGTTCCTTGACGAGCTCGCGCACGGAGTTGGCGGCCCCGACGAAGCACGCGCCGATGACGAGCGTGAGGAGCACCGACGCCGCGTCGTCGTTCTCGCCGAGCCCCGTCAGCCCGTGCGGCGCCGGCATCGCCCGGATCAGCAGCCCGACGACCAGGGGGAGCACCGCCAGCACGGCCAGGTAGCTGCGGTCGGAGCCGATCACCGCGGTGTACCGGCGGCAGAGCGTGCCGAGCTGGGAGAGCCGGCCCTGGCGACGTGGCGGCGGGGCCGCCGTCACCGGCTCCGGACGGTGCACCTCGGCGTCGCCGTCGAGGCCGGACAGGACGTAGCGGGTGTACAGCGGCGCCATCCGGAACTCGGCGGCCCAGTCGCGGTCGGGTTCCCGGTCGAACGCCTGGAACACCTCCGCCCAGCTCTCCTTGCCGAAGAAGCCCAGGCCCTCCGCCGGCGGCCCGTAGTAGGCCACCCGGCCGCCGGGGACGAGGACGAGCAGGCGGTCGCACGTGTCGAGGTTGGCGACGCTGTGCGTGACCACGACGATCGTCCGGCCGTCGTGGGCGAGGTCGCGCATCATCTCCATGACGGACTTGTCCAGCCCCGGGTCCAGACCGGACGTGGGCTCGTCCAGGAACAGCAGCGACGGCTTGGTCAGCAGTTCCAGGGCCACGCTCACCCGCTTGCGCTGGCCGCCGGACAGCGAGTCGATCCGCGTGTCCGCGTGCGGGGTGAGCCCGAGCTCCTCGATCACCTCGTCGACGCGCCGGTTTCGCTCCGCCGCGACCGTGTCGCCGGGGAAGCGCAGCTCCGCCGCGTACCGCAGCGCCCGGCGGGTGGGCAACTGGGTGTGCAGGATGTCCTCCTGCGGGACCAGGCCGATCCGGTGCCGCAGCTCCGCGTAGTGGCGGTAGAGGTCCCGATTGTCGTATCGGACACCGCCTTCGGTCGCCGGCCGGGTTCCGGTCACCGCGCCGAGCAGGGTCGACTTGCCGGCGCCGCTGGGGCCGATCACCCCGACCAGGCAGCGCTCGGGGATCGGGAAGCTGACGTGGTCGAGCAGCACCTTTCCCTTCGCGGTCCGCACGGTGAGGTCCTGGGCGACCAGCGACACGTCGCCGGTGTCGATGAACTCCCTGAGCTCGTCGCCGACGAGCCGAAAAGTGGCCCGCCCGATGCCGACGATGTCACTTTCGGTGAGCGGCTCGGAGTTGATCCTTTTCCCGTTGACGAAAGTCCCATTGTGGCCACCGAGATCAACGATCTCGTGCCGCCCGTCGGCTCTTTTCCGGAGCTCGGCGTGATAGCGCGAAACGATCAGATCGGACAGCACGACGTCATTGTCCGGAGCCCGGCCGATCCGCAGCGGGCGGGACGGGACGTGGATGACGGAGGTCGGCCGGCGGTCCACGCCGATGCGCGAGTCGAGCACCGGCGGAACCGAACAGGCCACCGGCGGGCCGCTCTCGGCGTTGCCCAGTCGGAAGACGATCTCGCCCTCGATACCGGCGCGCCGGACGCGCCGCGAGCCGGCGAACGTACCGTTCGTGCTGTCCAGATCCTCCAGGAGCCAGCCCTTGTCGTCGGTGCGCAGCACGGCGTGCCGCCACGACACGCGAGGGTCGGCGATCGAGATGTCGGCCGCCGGATCACGGCCGATGGAGTAGGAGCCCCCGGGCTGCAGTCTGCGGACGGCCTCCTTGGTCCGCACGACGAGAGCCGGTGGGGCCATCGACGAGACAAAGCCCTCGGCCGCCATATCTCCGCAGTGTAGATCCGAAGTCATGAAACGCCCATCAACTTTGTCATGACTCTGCGGTTAAACCATTGACGACTCCCCCGCGGTGAAATTTGCTGAACATCATGGCGACCTCCATCACCGTCAAATGAGCGCCTACGACAGCGATATGACCCGCCCGGACGGCCTTCCGGCGAAACGGCGCCGCCGGCGGCGGCCGTTGGTCGTCGTGCTGGTCGTCCTTCTCGTGTTGCTGGGCCTTCTGGTCGCCCTCGACCGGATCGCCGCCGCGTACGCCGAGAGCCGCATCTCCAGTGAGATCCAGAAGCAGGGGTTCGGCGCCCGGCCCAACGTGACGATCAGCGGCATCCCCTTCGTCACCCAGGTCCTGAACCGTCACTTCCCGCACGCCCACCTGACCGCCCGCGACGTGCGGGCGGGGCCGATCACCATCAGCCGCATCGAGGGCGACGTCCGCGACGTGCGCGTCGACTCGGGATTCCGCAAGGGCTCCCTCGCCAGAGTGGACGGCACCGCGACGATCGGGTTCGGCGAGCTGGCCAAGACCTCCGACGAGCCCGGCGTACGGTTCACGGCGGCCGGTCCCGACAAGGTCAAGGGCGACGTCGACTTCGGCATCGCCTCCGGGACGGTGGTCTGGCAGGTCACCAAGGTCGGCCGGGACCAGATTCGCGTCCACCCGCTGTCGGCCGAGGGATTCTCCCTCTCCGACCTGGACCAGGACCTCGACTTCACCGTGCCGGTCGGCGGCCTGCCGCTCGGCCTCACGTTCGACAGCCTGTCGGTCACCACGAAGGGCGTGGAACTGCACGTCTCCGGCGCGCACATCACCTTCAGCGGCTGAACCGGCCCTGGGGCCTGCCCCGCGCCGCTCGCTACGGACGGGGACTTTGAGACAGGCCGTGGGAGACCGAACGGCGGGCGCGGGCGGCGCGGGCGTACTGGTCGTCGAAGCGGCGCGGGAACGGCAGCATCCGGTGCCGTTCCGGCCATCGGGCCAACTGGCGGACCACGTTGCAGCCCGCCGCGGTGACGATCCGGTCCGCCCCGGCGAACAACGGCCAGGCCGGATAGACGTCATGGTGCGCGATCCCCGGCGGCAGCCCGTCCGGACGGCTCGGCGACACCAGCGTGAGGCTCGGACGCGCGCCGTCGAGCACCGCGACGTCCAGCGCGTACGCGACGAGCTCCGACACTTCGGCGACCGGCCCGGAGTGCACGATCAGCCAGCCGCCGGGCGCGATGGGAACGGCGGGTTCCGGCTCCGGCGGGTCGACCAGCGTCAGCGGCGCGACCGCGGACGACACCGCCTCAAGGTACGCGCGGTGCGCGTCGCCCACCGGCTCGACCAGCCGGGTCTCGGCGAACTCGAGGGGATCGGCGGGCAGCAGCGGCCGGTAGGCGTCCCAGCGCAGCAGCCGGGCGAGGTGCACGACGCGGGTGCCCGCCGGGACGACGGCGGCGCTCAGTTCGCCGGACAGCCCCGCGGGGAAGGCGTCGACGAGGAGCTCGCGCGGCCGCAGTCCGGCCAGGGCGCCGCCGATCCAGCGCGTGAGCGCGTCCCGGTCCAGCCCGGCGGGCGCGGACAGCACCGGGCGGCCGGCCACGACCCGCGGGTCGCCGGCGAACGGCGAACCGGTCAAAATCGTCACCGGCTCGTCGCCCACCTCGCGGGTGTGCAGGTAGGCCCGGATGCGAGTGAGGTGCCCGAGGCCCCCGCCCTGCGCGTAGCAGACGATCAAAGCCGGGACACCAGCGCGGCGGCGAGTACGGCCCGCAGGTCCGGCGGCACCTCGCGGCAGAGCAGGACCGCCAGGCCGATGCTCGGCGCGGTGCCGGAGCGGGCGACGGTCGCGTCGGCCCCGGTCTCGACCTTGGCGCCCTGCTCCAGGGGCCGGACGTCGCCGACCTCCGTCTCCCCCTGCTCCACCTTGATCCGGCCGTCCGCCTCGTGCCGGAACTCGTACCGCGTGTCGGACTCGCCGCGCCGGATCCGCACCTTGCCGCCCGCGAGTTTGACGCGCCACAGCGTACGTCCGGCGGTGTCCTTCAGCTTGACGCCGTCGGCGGACGGCTTCACCACGGCCACCACCCGGCCGCCCTCGGTGTACCGGCCGGCCGCGCCGGTGATGGTGACCGACGCGCCGCCGAGCCTGCTGGTGATCCGCGTCGTCCCACCGGTCGTGTCGATGAGCAGGAGCGGGCCGCCGGCGGCGGTCGTGACGCGCAGGTACGCCGGCGCGGCGGAGGCGGTGGTCGGCGACGGTGGTGGTGCGGTCGTCGTACGGTCGCCGCCCCCGCCACCGGAGCAGCCGGCGACCAGCAGCACCGCCGCCACCAGACCGCTCGCCGTACGCCTCACGCTTCGGTCTCCGTGAGGACCGCCAGGTATCCGGCGGTCTCGGCCGCCGGGGTGAAGTCCCGGCGCACGCGTTCGCACGCCGCCGCGCCCAGCTTGGCGAGCTCCTCGTCCGTCGCCCGTACGGCCCGGTCGACGGCGGCGCGGCAGCCGTGCGGGTCGCCCGCACGGAACGTGAAGCCGATCTCCTCGTCGGCCAGGTCGGCCAGGCCCCCGGCGTCGGAGGCGAGCAGCGGTACGCCGAGCGCGGCGGCCTCCAGCGAGACGTTCGGCAGCCCGTCGTAGAACGACGGCAGCGCGACCAGATCGCAGGACGCGTACACGCCCGGCAGTTCGTACCGGTCCAGGAACGGCATCCGCGTGTGCGGCACGGCGGCCAGCCGCTCCTCCATCCCGTCCTCGACCTCGCCGACGAGGAGCAGGTGGAAGGCCGACACGTGCCCGGAGGCGGCGAGCGCGTCGAGCAGGAGGCCGACGCCCTTCTTGTTCTTCAGCTGACCGACGAGGCCGAGCACGCGCCGCCCCGGCTCCACGTGGGCCGCCCGCCACTCCCGGGCGCGGGCCCGCTCGGAGGGCAGGACCTCCCAGTCGGCCGTGTCGATGCTGTTGGCGACCCAGGTCACGGCGGTGTCCGGGACGAGTGCGGACACCAGCGGGCCGTGCGACCGGGCGACCACGCAGACGCGGGCGGACGCGCGCAGCGCCGTCAGCAGCGCCTCACGGCGGCGCAGCGAGAAGACGCCGGTGTCGAAGTCGTTGCCGCGCAGCAGCGTGATCAGGGGCGCGCCGAGCCAGGCGGCCAGCACGGGCGCGCCGACCAGGGCGTACGTGCCGCCGAACGCGACGACGTGGGTGTACTCCTCGCCGTGCAGCTCGGTCCACAGCCGGCGCAGCGCGTGCTCAGGATTGTCCTCCAGCGGGACCACGAGCAGCCGCCCGCCGGACTCGCGTTCCACCCGCCACGGCCGCGACCGCCGGGTCAGGTGTGCCACGTCGATCTCCACGCCGGCCGCGCGCAGGCCGCGGACGATGCGGTCACACGACTCCGCCATGCCGCCGCGGCTCGGCGGGTAGTGCTCGGTGATCCACAGGACGCGCATCAACTGTCGACCCAGTCGTTCCCGTCGTCGCCGTCGAAGCCGTCGCCCTCGTAGCCGCCCGTGTCGAAGCCGTCGCCCGCGTCGAACTGACCGCGGTCATAGGAGTCGAACCGGGAGTACCAGATCGGGTCGTTGTACTGCCCGGAGCTTTGCTGGTAGTAGTGCCGGCGGTAACCGCGGGCCCAGCCGGGGTGAAAGGGGTCCTCGTAGGCCTGCGCGGCGGCGCACTCGGGGCACAGCCCCTGAGGGTCGACGTGATGGCCACAGACGGGACGGCCGCAGCGGCACACGGTGACCGACGGCCGGCCGCACCGGCCGAGCACGAAGAAGCCGGTCGTCACGGCGCAGGGGTTCACGCGGTCCTCCTCACCGGCGCCGTCGGCGGCGTCCACCGGAACGGCTCGGTCGCCACCGCCAGGATCCACCGCACCTGGTCGTCCAGAGCGGGCGCCGGGCCGAGCTTCGTCGTCGCGGTGATCGCCGTCCGCTTGGCGGACTTGACGCGCACCGCGAGAGACGGTGGCGGCGGGGTGTCCGGCCGCCGTACGTTCTGGTCGGGCTGCAGGGTGCGCCGGGCGGTGATCCGCTGGACGGTCTTGGTCTTCGTCTTGTGCTTGTGCTTGCCGCGCGGATTGACCTTGTGGATCTTCCGGTAGCGGACCCGGTCGGTGACGGCCAGCTCCAGAATGCTGCCGTCCCGCAGCTCGGCCCGCACCGTGAGCCAGGGGTCCTGCGCGAACCACTCGGTGATGCTGCGCACCCGCCCGCGCCCCGGAAACCGCCGGCTCGGCCCGGTCTTCTCGGGCACCTTGGGGCCGCGCAGGTCGGCGGTGATGCCGATGGCGCCGTTCGGCGCGACGTCCTCGCACAGCACCCTGATCAGCGGCACCACCACGTGCACCGCCCGGTCCGGCAGGCGCCACTTCCGCCGCTTCACCGTCTCGGCGTGCCGGGCGAGGCCGGCCACGACGGCGTCCCACTCCGCCGGCGGGAGCGTGGCGGACGCGGTGCGCTGCAGGATCAGCCCCTGGTGCACCGGGTGGAACCGCTCGATCGCCGCCCGTGTCTTCCGCCAGAACATGGGCGGACAATACCAACCGGATATCGCCCGCGATAAGCCTCATATGGCATGTTCGGCCTCCACGGTCCGGGTCAGCGGCGCGCGACAGGAGAGGTCAGGGCGTCGTACACCGCGGACAGCCGGGCACGGGACGCCGGCCAGGTGAGGTCGGCCTCGATCCGCTGCCGGCCGCGTTCGCCCATCGCGCGGGCGGCGTCCGGATACTCCAGCAGGACGCGGAGCACGCGGGCCAGCTCGGCGGGGCGGTCCGGAGCGACCAGCCGGCCGTGCTCCCGGTCGGTCATGATCTCTCGTACGGCGGGGAGGTCGGAGGCGACCACCGGGACGCCTGCGGCCATCGACTCCAGGATCTTCAGCGGCGCGCAGCCCTGGTCGAGGTTGCGCGCGCAGGCGGTCAGCGGCGCGACGGAGATCGCGGCGCCCGCCAGCCAGGCCGCCACCTCCGCGTGCGGGAGCGTGAACCGCCAGAGCAGGCGGTCCGCGACGCCGAGGCGCTCCGCGAGGCGGCGCAGCGGACGGGCCCGGCGCTCCGGCACCGACGAGCAGACCACCAGCCGGAGATCGGTCAGGTCCGCCAGCCGGGCGAACGCCCGCAGCAGCACGTCGACGCCCTGCCACGGCTGCAGCGCCCCGACGTAGACCAGGTACCGCTCCGGCGCGCCGTCCGGGCGTGGCGCGACGGCGGGCACGTCGGCGCCGTTCGGCACCAGGTGGACCTTCGTCTCGGGGACGCCCCGGCGGGACAGCGCCCCGGCGATCACGCGCGAGGGCACCACGATCGCGTCGGCGCCCTCCAGGCAGAGCCGTTCCAGGTCGGCGACCTTCGCCAGGGTGGCGGGGGTGACCGACGGGTGGGTGTGCGCGAGCTCGACGGACGGCAGCCCGTTGACCTCGTACACGACGCGATATCCCCGGCCGGGAGGGGTGACCACGGGCAGCGCGCTCCACGGATCGCGGACGTGGCAGATCCGCAGGGTCTCGCGGTGCGGCTCCACGTGCGCGGCGACCCATCGGGAGAACGCCTCGGCGCGGTCGAGGAGGTTGGGGATCTGCTCGCCGAAGCGCGCGATCTCGATGCCGCCCGCCTCCCGCTGGTAACGCGGCAGGGGCCCGCCGCCGAGCACGCCGAGCAGGCCGCCGTCGAACCGGGCGAACAGCTCGGCCGTCATGTGCCCGATGTGCACGGCCGACCCCTTGCTCGATGGGAAGCGGTCGAAGGCGAAGTAGGCGGCGCGGACGGCCGCCGGTGTCTCGGAACTCATCCCGCCCGCTCCGTACGCTCGCGGTGCCACCCGACCTGGTCGGCCAGGCCCTCGGCCAGCCCGATCCGGGCGGACCAGCCGAGCAGACGCTCGACCCTGGCCGTGTCCGCCCACGTACGGGTCGCGTCGCCGGCCGCCGGCGCGTACTCGCGCACCAGCGGACGTACGCCCAGGAGACCGGCGAGGAGGTCGATCGCGTCCCGGACGGTGGCGGGCTCGGGATGGCCGACGTTGAGCACGCTCCCCGGCGGCGGGTCGGCGGTGGCCGCGGCCAGCGTCGCGGCCGTGACGTCGGCGACGTGCGTGAAGGCGCGGGACTGCCGGCCGTCCCCGAAGACCGGCAGCGGCCGGTCGTGCCGCGCCGCCTCGACGAACCGGTGGAAGGCCATGTCGGGGCGCTGGCGCGGGCCGTACACCGAGAAGTACCGCAGCGTCACCACCGGCAGGCCCTCCTCGACCGCCCGCGCGGCGAGGTGCTCGACGGCGACCTTGCTCCGCGCGTACGGGCTGGCGGGACGCGGCGGATCGTCCTCGCGGTGCGGGCGGTCGCCCGCGGAGCCGTACACCGAGGAGCTCGACGCGACGACCACGCGCGGACGGCGACCGGCCGCCGGATCCAGGCAGGCGGCGAGCAGCCGCCGCGTGGCGGTGACGTTGTCGCGCTCGGTGGCCGCCTCCCCGGCACCCCAGGAACTGCGCACTCCGGGTCGGCCGGCCAGGTGGACGACCACGTCCGCGTCGGCGAGCTTGGTCAGGTCGTCGGCCGCCAGGTCGGCCTCGACGAGCGTGACGCCGGCCCGGTCGGCGAGCGCCGCCCAGGTGGCCCGCGCGGCCTCCGGCGCGGCGGACCGGTGCAGCGCGTCGACGGCGAGCACCTCATGGCCCGCCCCGGCGAACGCCTCCGCCACATGGCCGCCGATGAATCCGGCCGCCCCCGTCACCACCACCCGCACGTGCGCACCTTAGTGCACGGTCCTCGCCTGAGATGCGGCCCATTGTCCGATCCGGCGGATGAGCGCCGGGGTCGCGGCGCTCTCGGCGTGGCCGTAGCCGGGTTCGATCCACATCTCGCGGGGATCGCGGGCCGCGGCGTAGAGCTGCTCGGCGTGCTCGACCGGCAGGAACGGGTCCTGGTCGCCGTGCACGACGAGCAGCGGTGTTGGCGCGATGCGCCCGGCGACCTCGTGCGGCGCCGCGGGAACCGTCGCCCAGGTGCCGCCGGCGATCCGCGTCCGCTTGACGAGGCGGGCGGCCAGGCGGCCCGACCGGCGCTCGATCGCCCAGTGCACGCGGCGCATCGGCTTGGTGTCGCGGTAGTACCAGCGGGCCGGCGCGCTGACCGCGGCGACCGCGTCGACGCCGCCGTGCAGCGCCGCGTGCCGGACGACGACGGCCCCGCCCATCGAGAAGCCGACGAGCCCGACGTGCCGGTACCCGAGATGGCGTGCGTGCCGGACCGCCGCGTCGACGTCGAGGATCTCCCGGTCACCGACCGTGGACCGGCCGCCGGACCGCCCGTGGCCGCGGAAGTCGATCGCGATGACGCCGCCCACCTCGCCGAGCACCGCGGCGATCCGCCGCGTCGTCGGCTGCCGCCACGCGCCGGTGAACCCGTGCGCGAGGACCAGGCACAGGCCGTCCGGTCCGGGGAGGTGGCCGGCGTCGATCCGGACGCCGTCCATCGCATGCAGGGTGAGGGGCTCAACGCTCATGTGGTCCATCGTGCCCGCCCCCGCCCGGAACGACGGCGACCGGATCCCCCGGTGGGCTCGGTGGTGGACCGAGCGGCTCAGTGACTGACCGGGCGACCGGTGGCGTACCGGGCGGGCCGGGCGCGGGGAAGGGGTCAGCGCTTGATGTAGTCGACGAGCTGTTCGCGTTCGGTCTCGAGCTCGGCGATGGCGCTCTTGACGACGTCGCCGATGCTGACGATCCCGACCAGGCGGCCGTCGCGGACGACCGGCAGGTGACGGATGCGGTGCTCGGTCATCGTGCCGCGCAGCCCGTCCACGGCGTCGCCGGGATCGCATGTGCGCACCGGGCTCGTCATGATCGACGACACCGGGGCGTCGAGCAGGTCCGTGCCCCGTTCGTTCAGCCGCCGGACGATGTCACGCTCCGAGACGATGCCCTCGATCGTGGAACCGTCCGCCGACACGACGACGGCGCCGATGTTGCGCTCCGCCAGCAGCGCGAGGAGTCGCCGTACGCTCGCCTCCG
This sequence comes from Actinoallomurus sp. NPDC052274, assembly GCF_040679475.1. Taxonomy (NCBI): domain Bacteria; kingdom Bacillati; phylum Actinomycetota; class Actinomycetes; order Streptosporangiales; family Thermomonosporaceae; genus Actinoallomurus; species Actinoallomurus sp. NPDC052274. The sequence continues at coordinate 218,168 of NZ_JBFAUT010000003.1, read as the reverse complement.
GGGCGATCGTCGCGACGTCCGCGCCCTTGGCGCGGAGGATCTCCGAAATTCGCATCTGTCGACCTCCCGACCGGTCGTGACCAGGCAGCATTACGCCAAGCATCCTCCCTCTTCGAGGAAACGTCACGGCTTATGCGAAACCCGGCCGGTGGTTCGGGGAGCCTCCGGTGAGCCGCCCGCGGTGGGTGTCGCGGTGGCGGAGGGCGCGCCGGTCCGGCGGTTCATGGCCAGGTGGGCGTAGACGATCGTGTTGTCCTTGTAGCTATGGCCGTCGAAGTCGCCACCGCACGTGATCAGGCGGAGCCCGGCGAACCTCAGGTTCCCGTAGACCCGTTGCGTCGGGAAGTGCTTCTTGGGGACGCGCTCCACCGAGTCCACGCTGAAGGTCGCCACCTTCCCGTCCGCGCGGGTGACCTCGATCCGGTCGCCCGGGCGCAGGCTCGAGAGCCGGAAGAAGACGGCCGGCCCCTTTTTCGTGTCGACGTGGCCGACGAGCACGGCGGGTCCGAGTTCCCCCGGCGACGGGCCCTTCTCGTACCAGCCGGCCAACTGGGCGCGCGACAGCGGCGGCACCTCGAGCGAGCCGTCGTGCTGGAGGCCGAGCCGGATCAGGCGCGAGTGGATCCCGACGCGCGGCACGTCCACGCGCAGCGGCACCGCCGCCTTGAGGACCGGCCCGGCCGGCGGGCTGGTCGCCGCGCCCGACCGGGCGGCGTGCGGGTCCGGTCGCGGCGGCCCTGTGTGCTGACATGCGTCGAACCACAGGACCGCCGCCCCGGTAGCGATCAACCCGGCGGCCGCCCCGCCGCGGAGACGGCCGCCACGTGATCGCGATGATCGGCTATGAACGGGCACCGGTCCGGATCCGCCGGCGGGCAATGAGCCCCGCGCCGCCCAGGATCAAGGTGAGGCCGGCGACGCCCATCGGCACGCTCGCTCCCTGGCTGCCACCGAAACCGGTCGGCGCGGCGCCACGAGGAATCGCGCTGACCTGGCCGGGCACAGCGTGCACGACCCGTCCGCGGATCTTCTTCACGACCTCCTTGCCGCCGCCACCGCCGCCGGCGCAGCAGCCTCCGCCTTCTTCCTCACCGGACGCGTGGTCGCCGTCTCCACCACAGCTCTCGTCGTCACAGCCACCTCCCCCCTCGTCCCCGAAGGCGAAGGGGCCACCGATGATGCCGTGGTGCCGGTGACGGAACTGGTGCTGCGCGATGCCGACGTCGCCGTCACCGCGGCCGTCACCGTCACCGTCACCGTCGTCATCGTCGCCGCCCCGGCGGAGGGCCGCGCCGTGCGCACCTTCGGCCTTCAGCGCCTGGTGGGCCCCCGTCTGGACGGCAAGGTGCTGCGCCCGGTGGTGCAGCCCCGCCTGAGCATCGCTTTGGAACGCCGCGCCAAGAGCGGGTGAAGCAAGCCCGATCGTCAGAGCGGCCGCTGAAGCGGTTGTCAGGGTCAGGAGTTCGACCCTCATAAGTACCCCCTTGATGTCAGCGGCAGCCCGGACTGCTCCCTGGCTGCCGGCATCGCCACCGTTCCCCTCATTCCCCCATCACCGACACCGCGACCTAAGTCTCTATGCTCTTGATGAAATGATTACGGTGCGAGATGGACGCTTAGTCGGATCGGCCATACCGCCATTCTCAACGAGTAGGGAATCAGCCGACCTTGGTCCCATTAAGCGGATTTGCCGCACAACCGACACCGCCCGACGCGCACCGTGGACATGCGCGCTGACCTGCCATGTCACCGCGATCGAGACGGTCGACACCCGCGAGCGCAACCCCGACCAAGCGCGCTTCTCCGCCCCACATCGGTCGTTATGCGCGGATGAGTGGCCGGTCACGCCGAATCGGCCGATGGGCGGCCGCGAGAGTCGCACAAGGCACGACTCAAGCGAGAGGCGACCACCTCACGCGAAATCAAGCATCGAACGCCGACAAGAAGCCGTTTCACTCATTTTTCGGACATTCCCGGGTGTCGGCACCGGTGCCGGTCCGGGATCAGTGCAGCGAGGCCAGGCCCGCGCGGGCGGCCGCGATGGCGTCGGCCAGGCACCGCTGCTCGGCGGCGGGCCGGTCCTTGTCGGCCGGCTGCTCCTCGGTGTACTGGACCCGCAGGATGATGTCGCGGTACCGCACGGTGGCCTCCCCGACCGCGATCCGCACGTCCCGGTCGATCCAGAACCGCTCGAACGCCGCGTCGCCGAGGCCGCCGATCCGGCGCAGCGAGCTCGTGTCGGCCGTCCGGTCCTTCTGCGCCTGCCGCCACTGCGCCTCGAACGACCAGACGGTCATACCGGTGGCCTGGTCGTGCATGTACTTGGGCAGGAACGCCCGCGCGTCGACCTGTACGGCGCGGTAGCGGCCCCCGTCGGTCATCGAGTACTTGCAGACGCCCGCCGTCTCCGCACCCATCTTGTCGATCTTCGGGGCGGCCGTCGGCACCAGCCGCCGTACCGTGTCGGCGGGCAGGATCGAGCACGCCTGCGGCAGGCTCGCGAACACCGGCGGCTGCGCGGTCCTCGCGGGCGTGTCGGCCGCCCGGGAACCGGCCGTGGCCGGATGGGAGCGGGCCGTGGCCGGATGGGAGCGGGCCGTGGCCGGATGGGAGCGGGCCGGCGCCGCCCCCGGGCGGGCTCCCCCACGGCCGAACACGAGGACGGCCACGGCGGCGAGGCCCATCGCCACCACGACGAACGCGGCGGCCACGACACCGGCCGTACGCGGCCGGCGGCTCTTCGCCCTCGGCGCCTCCGGGGGCGAGTAGACCCGGTGGAACGGTTCCGGCAGCCGCGGCAGTCCCAATCCTTCTCCCCACTCGTGTTCCCCGGACGGCCCGGGATGTCGGCTCGATGCGACCGTAACCGGCGATTCCACTCCAAAACCAGACTCATACGTGTCCGGCAAGTGTGACGCCATGCCGTTCTTCGCCTCCTCCTCCGGCCACCGGTGCCCGGCCGCCGGTCCTCCGGGACGGGCTCACCCGATTGTCGGTCCCCGGCGTCAGAATGGAATGTGCTGTTGAGCGAGATCACCGAGACCTCACGGGCCGTCGCCGCGACGTCCGGCCGACGCGCCAAGATCGAGCTGCTCGCCGCCTGCCTACGGGACGCCGAGCCGGAGGAGACGGCGATCGCGGTGGCGTATCTCTCCGGTGAGCTGCCGCAACGCCAGATCGGCGTCGGCTGGGCGACGCTTCGCGACCTGCCGCCCGCCGCGACGGAGGCGGCCCTCACCGTGGACGAGGTCGACGCCGCGTTCACCGCGATCGGCGCGGTCTCGGGTAAGGGTTCCGTCACCGCCCGGCGACAGTTGGTGGGAGAATTGTTCTCCCGAGCGACCACCGCCGAGCAGAGTTTCCTCCTCCGTCTGCTCTCCGGCGAGTTGCGCCAGGGCGCTCTCGACGGCGTGATGGCCGACGCCATCGCCGCCGCGGCCGACGTGCCGGCGGCCGACGTGCGCCGTGCCGTGATGTTCCGCGGCTCGCTCGGCGCGGTGGCCGACGCGGCGCTGTCCGAGGGCCGGGAGGGGCTGCGCGCGTTCGGCCTGGAGGTCGGGCGCCCGGTCAAGCCGATGCTCGCCGCCAGTGCGCCGTCCGTCGAGGCGGCGCTGGAGAAGGTGAGCCCCGCCGCCGTGGAGTGGAAGCTCGACGGCATCCGGGTCCAGGCGCACGTGTCCGAGGGCGAGGTGCGCCTGTTCACCCGCACGCTCGACGACATCACCGGGCGGCTGCCGGAGATCGTCACCGCGCTCGGCGCGCTGCCCGCCCACACCGCCGTCCTCGACGGTGAGCTCATCGCACTGCGCGACGACGGCCGGCCCCACCCGTTCCAGGTCACCTCGGCCCGTGCCGCCAGCCACGGCGTACGACCGGGCGGCGGGCAGGACGTTCCCCTGTCGGTGTTCCTGTTCGACGTGCTGCACCTCGACGGCGAGGACCTGATCGACCTGCCGGGCGCCGAGCGCAACGAGGCGCTGGTCCGGGTCGTCCCCGAGGCGCTGCGCATGCCGCGGCTGGTCACCGCCTCCGTCGACGAGGCCCGCGCGTTCTTCGACGACGCCCTCGCGCACGGTCACGAAGGCGTGCTGGTCAAGTCCCTCGACACGCCGTACACCGCCGGCCGGCGCGGCGCCGGGTGGATCAAGGTGAAGCCCCGCCACACGCTCGACCTGGTCGTCCTGGCCGTCGAGTGGGGCAACGGGCGCCGCCGGGGCAAGCTGTCCAACCTGCACCTCGGGGCCCGCGACCCGGAGACCGGCGGGTTCGTGATGCTGGGCAAGACGTTCAAGGGCCTGACCGACGAGATGCTGGCCTGGCAGACCGAGCGGCTGCTCGCGCTGGAGACGCACCGCGACGACTACACGGTCTACGTACGGCCAGAGCTCGTCGTCGAGATCGCCTTCGACGGCGTGCAGCGCAGCCCGCGCTATCCCGGCGGACTGGCGCTGCGGTTCGCGCGGGTGCTCCGCCACCGCCCGGACAAGACCGCCGCCGAGGCCGACACCTTCGCCGACGTGCGCGCCGTCGCCCCTTTCCCGGTCTGATCACTACGGGCGGCCGCCGCGGTCCAGACGGCGCCGGGGGCTGACGGTCCGTTCGTGGGCGATCAGATCGTGGCGGCCCGCGATGAACTCCTGGACCCAGATCTTCGCCCGGATCATCGGACGGCGGATGCGCTGCTCACGGCGGAGCGCCCGCCGGAACTTCCGCGTGCCCGGCCGGTACCTCCAGCGGGCCCACGGGGAGCCCGGCCGGGCCAGCCGGAACGCGCTGAAGATGAGCACCACCGGCAGGAACAGGCCCAGCAGCCCGGTCCAGATCTTGCCCTTGAAGAGGGTCACGATGGCCAGGCCGAGGTTGATGAGGATGTTGGCGAGGACGACCAGGAAGACGCCGACGGAGACGGTCGCGTCCGGCCGCAGATCATGGACGTCGCTGAGCCAGATCGGGCGGACGCCCACCAGGATCAGGCCCGTCACCGCGACCGCGATGAACACCGCGTCGACGGAGGCGCGCCCCTCCTCCATCCAGTAGACGTCGCGCAGGTGCAGGATGAGCGCGAACTCGTCGAGGACGAGGGCGGCCCCCACCCCGAAGACGGAGGCCGCGAGGGCGTACCAGCCCGTGTAGGCGTCCGGGATGCAGAACCCGGCCACCCCGCCGATGAGCATCAGCACGACGCCGAACACCACGTGGTGGATGTGGAGGTCACCGACCTCGACGTTCTTGAACCACCAGCGGACCTTGGCGCGGATCAGCCGCACGTTGATGCGCACGATGACGAACGTGACGATGAACGCCACGAAAAAGCAGAACAGCGGCAGCCGCCCGCTCTGGACGACCCGCTCGGTGAACAGTCCCTTCACGTTGGCCCCCGACGTCATACGTCCTCATCATGACCTATTCCGGTCTGTGATAACGCTTGACGTCGGTGGTCACTGCCGGCTCGGGAGCCGCCGAGACCGTCAGCCGTTCAGGCGTACCGGATTCACCAGATCCGCGTAGATCAGCAGAGCGCCCATCGTGATGATCACCGCGGCCATCGCGTACGTGAGCGGGAGCGCCTTCGCCACGTCGACGTGGCCGGGGTCGGGCCTGCGGGCCACCCGGGCGATGCCCTTCTTCACCGCCTCCCACAGCGCGCCCGCGATGTGTCCGCCGTCCAGCGGCAGCAGCGGCACGAGGTTGAACATGCCGACCGCGAAGTTGACCGTACCCAGCATCATCAGGAAGAACGCGAGCTTGTCCAGGCCCGGCTCCTTCGAGGCGGCGATCTCCCCGCCGATCCGGCTGGCGCCGACGACGCCGATCGGCCCGTTCGGGTCGCGCTTCTTGTCGCTGAACGCCGCGTTCCAGACCCCGACCATCTTCTTCGGCATGTCGATCAGCGACCCGAAGGTGTGCTTGGTCAGGTCGGTCATCGTGCTCACGACCACGCCCGGGCCCTGCCGCTCGCGGGCGCTCGTCGGGCTGATCCCGAGGAACCCGACGGTCTCGGTCTTGTCCGGGTCGGTCAGCGACTGCATCTGGTTGGTGGTCACCGGCACGCTCAGCGGAATGTCCTGGCCGCCGCGGTGGACGACGACCGGGACCGTACGGCCGCCGGACCCCCGGATCAGGCCCTGCAACTGCGCGTACGTGTGGATCCGGTGGCCTTCGTAGGAAACGATCCGGTCGCCGGGCCGCAGCCCCGCGCGTACCGCCGGGGTCACCGGGTCGCCAGCCTGGCAGTCACGGCCCGCCTGCGCGGCCGGGATCGTGCACTTGGAGACCGAGTCGATCACCGGCTGCAGGGTCGAGATGCCGATCCCCATGACGACGACGCTGATGAACACGAACGCCAGCAGGATGTTCATGAACGGCCCGGCGAACATGATGATGACCTTCTGCCACCACTTCTTGCGGTAGAAGACGCGGTCCTCGTCGCCGGGGCCGACCTCCTCCAGGGCGGCGCCGCGCGCCGACTCGATCAGCCCCTGGAACGGACCGGTGGACCCCTGGCGGACCGTCCCGGGCGCGTCGCCCCGGCGGGGCGGCAGCATCCCGATCATCCGGATGTAGCCGCCGAGCGGGATCCACTTGACGCCGTACTCGGTCTCGCCCTTGCGCCGTGACCACATCGTGGGCCCGAACCCGACCATGAACTGCGGCACGCGGACGCCGAAGAGCTTGGCGAAGGACATGTGGCCCAGTTCGTGCAGGGCGATCGAGGCGAGCAGCCCGAGGAAGAAGACGACGATGCCCACCACGAAAAGCACGCTCATTGCCCGCACACGCTCCTCACCCGTCGCACCGCGGGCGCCCACCGGGCTCCGCGGCAGGCCGCTCCGCGCACCGTGTCGCGCACGCTCACCGAGGGCCTCCGAGATCTCGACCGGTCAAGCGTATGCCGAAAACCCGTGCCCGAGGGCCGTCCCGGGCGCGTGTACGCCCTCCTGCCCGGCCCGTCGTCCGTGCGGGGCCCGGCGACCGGCCGGGTGATGCCTCGGGGCTCCCCGCGCCGCCTGCGGAGCGGCCCGCGCTCGATTCCGTCTCCCGGAAGGTCCTGCTAGCCTGGCCATGCCGTTGATCCCGTGCGGGAGAGTGACCTCGTTGCCAGCGAGGTACGCCGAAGGAGCAACCCCTCCCCGGAACCTCTCAGGCCACACGAACCGCGCGGACCAGGCGACCTCTGGAAAGTGGAGCCACGCTCCCGCCGAAGGTGCAAGCCCCTGACGAGGGGGTGAAGCTCTCAGGCACCGATGACAGAGGGGGAGGGCACCGCCACCGCATTTCGCGTGCCAATGGGAGGATGGGATTCCCGGCCGCCCGCGTGATAGGAGCCTGCCCCGATGTCCACGCCGGACGCCAAGAGAACACCACTCCACGAGGTCCACGCCGAGCTCGGCGCCATGATCACCGAGTTCGCCGGCTACCTCATGCCGCTGCGGTACGGCAGCGAGACCGCCGAGCACCAGGCCGTCCGCACCGGCGCGGGCCTGTTCGACCTGTCCCACATGGGAGAGATCTTCGTGACCGGCCCGCAGGCCGGGGCGGCCCTCGACCACGCGCTCATCGGGCACCTGTCCGTGCTCGCCGTCGGCCGGGCGCGCTACACCATGATCGTCGACCCGGCCGGGGGCGTGCTCGACGACCTGATCGTGTACCGGCTCGCCCCGGAGACCTACATGGTCGTCGCGAACGCCGCCAACGTCGCGACCGTACGGGCCGAGCTGACCGAGCGGGCGGACGGGTTCGAGAAGGCCACCGTCGACGACCGCTCCGGCGCGTACGCCCTCATCGCCGTGCAGGGCCCGAAGGCCCACGGCATCCTGGCGACGCTCACCGACGCCGCGCTCGCCGACCTCAAGTACTACGCGATCCTGCCGGGCAAGGTCGCCGGGATCGACGCGCTGATCGCGCGCACCGGTTACACCGGCGAGGACGGTTTCGAGCTGTTCGTGGCGGCCGGTGACGCCGTCGCCGTCTGGAACGCCGTCACGGAGGCCGGCGGCGACGACCTGCGGCCCGCCGGGCTGTCCGCGCGGGACACACTGCGGCTGGAGGCCGGCATGCCGCTGTACGGCAACGAGCTGACCGCCGAGACGACCCCGTACGACGCCGGCCTCGGCCGTACCGTCAAGCTCGACAAGCCCGGTGACTTCGTCGGCCGCGCCGCGCTGGCCGCCCGCGCCGACACGCCACCGGGCCGCGCCCTCGTGGGGCTCGTCGGGCGGGGGCGTCGCGTCCCGCGCCACGGGTACGACGTGGTGACGCCGGACGGTACGCCCTGCGGCGTCGTGACCAGTGGCGCGCCGTCCCCGACGCTGGGCAAGCCCATCGCGATGGCCTACATCGACGCGGGTCATGCCGAGGACACCGACCTCGCGGTGGACATCCGCGGTAAGCACGAGCCGGTCGACAAGGTCGCACTGCCGTTCTACAGGAGGACTTCGTGAGCACCGTTCCCGAGACGCTGTACTACACCCAGGAGCACGAGTGGGTCACCGAGCCGTCGGAGGGCGTGGTGACCGTCGGCATCACCGCCCACGCGGCCGACGCGCTGGGTGACATCGTGTACGTGTCGCTGCCCCAGGAGGGCGCGTCCGTTGAGGCCGGTGAGCCGTGTGGCGAGGCCGAGTCGACCAAGTCGGTGAGCGACGTCTATTCGCCCGTCACCGGTGAGGTCGTCGCGGTGAACACCGCCGTTGAGGAGGATCCGGCCGCCATCAACTCCGACCCGTACGGCGAGGGGTGGCTGTTCCGGGTGCGGACCGATGACGACCCCGCCGACCTGCTCGACGCGCAGGCCTACTCGAAGCTGATCGAGGAGGCGTGATGAACCTCTTGAACCTGCCCCTGTCCGAGGTCGACCCGGACGTCGCGGCCGCGATCACGGACGAGTTGCGGCGGCAGCAGTCGACCCTGGAGATGATCGCCTCGGAGAACTTCGCGCCCGTCGGCGTCCTCGAGGCGCAGGGCTCGGTGATGACGAACAAGTACGCCGAGGGCTACCCGGGGCGGCGCTACTACGGCGGATGTGAGTACGTCGACGTCACCGAGCAACTGGCGATCGACCGCGCCAAGGCGCTGTTCGGCGCGGACCACGCCAACGTGCAGCCCCATTCGGGCGCGCAGGCGAACATCGCGGTGTACTTCGCGCTGCTGGAGCCCGGGGACACGATTCTCGGCCTGGACCTCGCGCACGGCGGGCACCTCACCCACGGCATGCGGATCAACTACTCCGGCAAGATGTTCAACGTGGCCGCCTACCACGTGGGTCCCGACGGCCTCGTGGACATGGAGGAGGTCGCCCGGCTCGCCCAGGAGTACCGGCCGAAGATGATCATCGCCGGCTGGTCCGCGTACCCGCGGCAGCTCGACTTCGCCGCGTTCCGCCGGGTCGCCGACGAGACCGGGGCGCTGCTGATGGTGGACATGGCCCACTTCGCCGGCCTGGTCGCCGCGGGCCTGCACCCCTCGCCGGTGCCGTACGCCGACGTCGTGACGACCACGACGCACAAGACGCTGTGCGGCCCGCGCGGCGGTCTCATCCTCTGCCGTGAGGAGTACGCCAAGAAGATCAACTCGGCGGTGTTCCCCGGCACGCAGGGCGGCCCGCTCGAACACGTCATCGCCGCGAAGGCCGTCGCCCTGAAGATCGCCGCGACCGACGAGTTCGCCGAGCGGCAGGCCCGGACGCTCGAGGGCGCCCGTATCCTCGCGGCCCGGCTCCTGCGCGAGGATGCCGCCAAGGCGGGGGTCAAGGTGCTGACCGGCGGCACCGACGTCCACCTGGTCCTGGTCGACCTGGTCGACTCGGAGATCACGGGACGGGACGCCGAGGACCGCCTGCACGACATCGGCATCACGGTCAACCGCAACGCCGTGCCGAACGACCCGCGCCCGCCGATGGTGACCTCCGGTCTGCGGATCGGCACGCCCGCCCTCGCCACCCGCGGGTTCGGTGCCGACGACTTCGCCGAGGTCGCCGACATCATCGCGCTGGCGCTGCAGCCGTCGTTCGACTCCGCGGCGCTGTCCGCCCGGGTCCGCGAGCTGGCGGACAAGCACCCTCTCTACCCAAGCCTGTGAGGGATGACGCACGATGACGATCGCTCCTGAGGGCCGGAAGTTGTTGCGTGTCGAGGTGCGGAACTCCGCGACCCCGATCGAGCGCAAACCGCCGTGGATCAAGACCCGGCTGTCGATGGGCCCCCAATACCGCGAGCTGACCGACCTGGTCCGCTCCGAGGGCCTGCACACCGTCTGCCAGGAAGCCGGCTGCCCCAACATCTACGAATGCTGGGAAGACCGCGAGGCCACCTTCCTCATCGGCGGAGACCAATGCACCCGCCGCTGTGACTTCTGCCAGATCGACACCGGCAAACCCGCCGCCTACGACCCCGACGAACCCCGCCGCGTCGCCGAATCCGTCCAGACGATGGGCCTGCGGTATGCCACCGTCACCGGCGTCGCCCGCGACGACCTGCCCGACGGCGGCGCCTGGCTCTACGCCGAAACCGTCCGCCAAATCCATTCGGCCGTCCCCGGCTGCGGCGTCGAACTGCTCATCCCGGACTTCAACAACGTCCCCCACCTACTCGCCGAGGTCTTCTCCGCCCGCCCCGAAGTCCTGGCCCACAACCTGGAGACCGTCCCCCGCATCTTCAAACGCATCCGCCCCGGCTTCCGCTACGAACGCTCCCTGTCCGTACTGACCGCCGCCCGAACCGACGGACTCATCACCAAGTCCAACCTCATCCTGGGCATGGGCGAAACCCGCCAAGAGATCACCGAGGCGATGCGGGACCTGCACCAAGCCGGGTGCGAACTGCTGACCATCACCCAGTACCTACGGCCCTCCCCCCGCCACCACCCCGTCGAACGCTGGGTCAAACCCGAAGAGTTCGTCGAACTCAAAGACGAGGCCGAGGCCATCGGCTTCACCGGCGTCATGTCCGGACCCCTGGTCCGCTCCAGCTACCGCGCCGGACGCCTCTACCAGCAGGCCATCACCGCCCGCCAGGCCGACTAGACCACCATGGCGATCAGCGTCTTCGACCTGTTCAAGATCGGCATCGGCCCGTCCAGCTCGCACACGGGCGGGCCGATGGCGGCGGCCCACCGTTTCGCCCGCGGCCTGCGACGCGACGGTCTGCTGGAGAAGACCGCCTCCGTCCACGTGATCCTCTACGGCTCGCTGGGCCTGACCGGCAAGGGCCACGGCAGCGACAAGGCGGTCATCCTCGGGCTCGAGGGCGACAAGCCGGAGCTCGTGGACGTGGAGACCGCCGACGACCGGGTCGCCGAGGTCCGTGAGCGCGGCGTCATCCGCCTGTTCGGCGAGCAGGAGGTGCCGTTCGTCGTCGGCGAGCACCTCGTCTTCGAGCGCAAGGAGTCGCTCCCGCACCACCCCAACGGCATGCGGTTCACCGCCCGCGACGCCGAAGGAGTGGAGCTGCGGGAGAAGGTCTACTACTCGGTGGGCGGCGGTTTCGTCGTCGACGAGGACGCCACCGGCGCCGACCGGATCAAGCCCGATGACACGGTCGTGCCCCATCCCTTCGCGACCGGCGCCGAGCTGCTCGACCACACCCGGGAGACCGGCCTGTCGATCTCCGCGCTGATGCTGGAGAACGAACAGGCATTCGGCCGGGACCCCGACGAGATCCGCGCGCTCCTGCTGCGGCTCTGGGAGGTCATGCGGGAGAGCGTGACCCGCGGCTGCTCCCGCGAGGGTCTGCTGCCCGGCGGGCTCAAGGTGCGCCGCCGCGCTCCGCACCTGCACCGCAAGCTGGTGACCGAGACCGCCACGGACCCGTTGCACGCGATGGACTGGGTCACGTTGTTCGCCCTGGCCGTGAACGAGGAGAACGCCGCGGGCGGCCGGATCGTCACCGCGCCGACCAACGGGGCCGCCGGCATCGTCCCGGCCGTCCTGCACTACTACGACCGGTTCGTGCCCGGAGCGTCGGACGACGGGATCGTCCGGTTCCTGCTGACCGCCGGGGCGATGGGCGTGATCATCAAGGAGAACGCCTCGATCTCCGGGGCCGAGGTCGGCTGCCAGGGCGAGGTCGGCTCGGCCTGCGCGATGGCGGCGGCCGGCCTCACCGAGGTCCTCGGCGGCACGCCCGAACAGGTGGAGAACGCCGCCGAGATCGGCATCGAGCACAACCTCGGCCTGACCTGCGACCCGGTCGGCGGCCTGGTGCAGGTGCCGTGCATCGAGCGGAACGCCGTCGCCTCGATCAAGGCGATCAGCGCCGCCCGAATCGCGATGCGCGGCGACGGACGCCACTTCGTCCCCCTCGACCGGGCGATCAAGACGATGCGCGACACCGGCCGCGACATGCTGGACAAGTACAAGGAGACCTCGCGCGGCGGGCTCGCCGTCAACGTCATCGAGTGCTGAACACGCCGTCGCACGGGTCTTCGGATCACCGCCGGACTATGGTCGGGCAGATGAGCACCGTGTCGCCCACCCCCGGCCCCGATCCCGAGACCCACGCCCGCCGGGCGGCGTCGTTCGGCGGGCAGGCCGCCGCCTATGCCGCCGAGCGCCCCGGCTATCCCGACGCGGCGGTGCGCTGGGCGCTGGAGCCCGTCGCGGCCCGTGGCCCCCTGCGCGTCCTCGACCTGGCGGCCGGAACCGGCAAGCTCACCGAGGCCCTGATGCCGTACGCCACCACCCTGGTCGCGGTGGAACCCGACCTCGGCATGCTGTCGGAGCTGCACGCGCGGCTGCCGGACGTACGGGCGGTCGCGGGAACGGCCGAGCGGATCCCCCTCGCCGACGGATCGGTCGACGCGATCCTGGTCGGGCAGGCGCTGCACTGGTTCGACCTCGGCCGCGCCCTGCCCGAGATGGCGCGGGTGCTCTCCCCCGGTGGCGTGCTGGCCTGCCTGTGGAACATCGACGACCACCGGGTCCCCTGGGTCAGGGGCCTGAAAGAGGTGTCCCGCGTCGGCCGGTCCCTGAAGGACTGGAAGGCCGAGGAGGCGTTCGCCCCGACCCCGGACTTTCCGGCGAGCGAGCAGGCCGAGTTCACCCACGCGCAGCGGAGGACCGCCGCGTCGATGGCGGCGACCATCGGCACGCACTCGCACGTCCTCATCCTGCCGGAGGCCGAGCGGGCGGCACTGATGGCGAAGATCCTCGACTACCTGCACGCGACGCCGGAGACGGCGTCCGGAGAGTTCGACCTCCCGATCGTCACCGCGGCGATCCGGTCGCCCCTCGCTCCGTGAGTCAGGTCAGCCGCCACTCGGCGCGGTCGGTGGCGAAGCCGGCGTTGAGGGCGTAGGTAACGCCGACGACCTTCGCCTTCTTCGGCACGGCGAAGACGATGACGCCCGACTTCGCCTGCCCCTGCCGGAGCCTGACGACCTTGGGGAAGCCGGGGCCGGCGGTCACCGAGGCCACCGTCGGGTCGTACGTCTGCCCGGTGGCGTCCACGACCTTCGCGCCGTAGGTGGGGCTGTCGTCGTACGCGGCGTCGCCGACGTTCTTCAGCACGAACCGTACGGCGGCGAACCGTTCGCCCTTGCGCGGCTGTTGGAACGCGCCATGACCGGTCGTGGTGGCGACGACCTGTTTGACCCTGACCGCGAGGCGGAGCCGGCCGGCCCCGCCGGAGTCGTCCGCACCGGTGAGTGTGACGGTCTGCCCGACCTTGACCTGCTGCACCCGCGTCGGCGTCGGTGACGGGGTGGCGGTCTGGGGGTTGTTCGTGGTCTGCGCGGCGTTGCCGCAACCGGCGAGCAGTACCGCCGCAACAGCAGCGGTCAGGGCTGGCCTCCGCACGACATCGCTCCCCATTGGACGAACTGTCAGCACACCGCTGGATCATGATAGGGGCCGCCACGCGGTGCCGGAGACCGAACGACCCGGTTCGGACCACCGCGCGGCGAACCGGCGGTCGCGGGACCCGCGCCTCAGGCCGAGGCCAGCCTCCGGAGGGCGAGCTCGGCGAGCAGCCCGGCCCCGTCCGCCAGCACCCCGTCGTCGAAGACCGCGTCCGGGGCGTGGTTGAACGGCGCGGTCGCGGGGTCACGGTCGGGCGGGCAGGCGCCGAGGAAGACGAACGCCCCGGGCACCTCCTCCAGGACGTAGGAGAAGTCCTCCGCGGGGGTCAGCGGATTCGGCCCCCACACGAACCGCTCCGGGCCGTACAGGTCACCGGCCGTGGCGGCGGCGAACTCCGCCTCGGCGGCGGTGTTGACCGTGACGGGATATCCCATGACGTGATCGATGTCGACGTCCAGGCCGTGGGCGGCCGCGATGCCGCGCAGGACCCGGTCGACGCCCTCGAGGACCCGGGCGTGGGCCTCCCGGGAGAACGAACGGATCGTCAGCTCGAGCCGCGCATCGGCCGGGATGATGTTGGCCGCGGTGCCCGCGTGGATGCTGCCGACCGTGATGACCACCGGGTCGAAGGCGTCGAACGACCGGGTGGCGAGCGTCTGGAGCGCCGTCACCATCTCACAGGCCGCCGGGATGGGGTCCTTGGCCCGGTGCGGCTGGGAGCCGTGGCCGCCCGCGCCGCGCACGGTGACGTGGAGCTCGTCGGCGGCGGCCATCAGCGGGCCGCGCCTGGTCATGAAGAAGCCGCCCGGCAGGCCCGACGAGGTGACGTGCAGGCCGTACGCGGCGACGGGCCGAGTGCCCGCCGCGTCGAGCACTCCCTCCTCGATCATGTGACGCGCTCCGCCGGACCCCTCCTCACCGGGCTGGAACATGAAGATCACACTGCCGGCGAACTCCGCGTCCGCGAGGATCCGCGCCGCCCCGACCAGCATCGCGGTGTGCAGATCGTGGCCACAGGCGTGCATCCGGTCCGCGAACCGGCTGGCGTACTCGACGCCGGAGCGCTCGGTCAGAGGCAGCGCGTCCATGTCGGCGCGCAGGAGGACGGCGGGGCCGGGCGGCGAGCCGCGGAGCACGGCGGTCACCGAGGACAGGGATCGCCCGAGCTCGATCTCCAGGGGAAGCCCGTCGAGGGCGGCCAGCACCTTCTCCCGCGTGCGCGGCAGCTCCAGGCCCAGCTCGGGCTCGCGGTGCAGGTCGCGACGGAGACGTACGAGATCGTCCTGAAGGTCGGGAGTGACGCGCGCAGAGGGCATGACACCCCAGGCTACGCCGCTCCGCAGGGCTCAGCGGAACACGACGGTCCGCTCGGCGTTCAGCAGGATCCGATGCTCGGCGTGCCAGCGCACGGCCCGGGCGAGGGCCAGGCATTCCATGTCCCGCCCCACCGCCATCAGCTCCTCCGGGCCCTGGGTGTGGTCGACGCGCGCGACCTCCTGCTCGATGATCGGCCCCTCGTCGAGCCGCGGCGTCACGTAGTGCGCGGTCGCGCCGATGAGCTTCACGCCGCGCTGGTGCGCCTGGTGGTACGGCCGGGCGCCCTTGAAGCTCGGCAAGAACGAGTGATGGATGTTGATCACACGCCCCGGCAGCTTCGCGCAGAAGTCGTCGGACAGCACCTGCATGTACCGGGCCAGCACGATGAGGTCCGCCTGGTAGTGCTCGACCAGGGCCAGGATCTCCGCCTCCTGCGCCGCGCGGGTCTCGGGCGTGACGGGCAGATGGTGGTAGTCGATGCCGTACGACTGGGTCAGCGGCCGCATGTCGGGGTGGTTGGAGGCCACCGCGACGACGTCGACGTCGAGCAGTCCGGAGCGCTGGCGGTAGAGCAGGTCGTTCAGGCAGTGCCCGTACTTGGAGACGAGGATCAGCACGCGCGACCGGACCGCGCGGTCGTACAGGTTCCAGTCCAGGCCGAACTCCCCGGTCAGCGCGCCGAACGCCTCCCGCAGCGCGTCCTCCAGCCCCTCCGGCGCCTCGAACTGGATGCGCAGGAAGAAGCGCCCGGTGCTCCGGTCGCCGAACTGCTGGCTCTCCAGGATGTTGCACGCGCGCTGGGCCAGCGCCCCTGACACGGCGGCCACGATGCCCGGCCGGTCGGGGCAGGACAGCGTCAGCACGTATTCGGACATCGGCCACCTTCGAGACGTCGGATCGTACGGTCGGCGGGCGGGGCGTGGACCGGCCCGCCCGCGATGTCCTCCGAGCCTACGGCCTGCCAGGGGCCACGCCGGCGGCCCGTACCGGATACCGGCGAGGATCGCCGGCACGGCGGAGGGTTCAGCCGCGAGCGGGGCCGTCGCCCGCCGCCACCGCCTCGGCCGGTACGGGCCGCGCCGGCTCCGGTGATCCGGTGGCGACGCGGGCCGTACGCCAGGCGCACACCGCCCCGATCGGCAGCAGGATGCCCAGCAGCGCCGTCACGCGCACCAGTCCGTCGGCCGACCGCGGCGCCGCGAGATAGACACCGCCGAGAGTGGCGATCGCCACGACGCTGGTCAGCAGCGTGCCGGTGTTGGTCAACGCGGAGATCGCGGAGGCCCGCGCGGGGCCCGCCGTCGCGGCGAGCCGCTCGACGAGCGGCCAGGTCCTCGGGCGCGCGGCGGACGCCGGGACGGTCCGCCCGCACCGGCCCGCGAGGGGTCCCGGACTCGCCGACCAGGCGCGCGAGGCGATCCTGGCCGACCATCCCGACGCCGCCGGGCTGGTCACGCTGGCCCGGCTGCTCGGCGTCTCGCCCAGCCACCTGAGCCGGGTGTTCCACCGCGAGACGGGCCTGACCCTGACGCGCTACCGCAATCGCGTCCGCGCCGGCCGCGCCCTCGACCGCATCGAGCAGGGCGCGCACAACCTCGCCGAGGTCGCCGCCGACCTGGGCTTCGCCGACCAGGCTCATCTGGCCCGCACCGTCAAGGCGGAGTTCGGGCGCACCTCGACGGAGATCCGCCGCCTCCTGGACGCGGTTCGGTAAAGAGTCGGAAGCCCGAACGGCGGCGACGCTGTACCCGCCGCGCGGCCGCGGCCCAGACTTCACCCTGTCGACCGGCACGCGTGATCCGCAGCGCGAGGCGTGTGCCGGCCGACGGCCGTACTCTCCGCACCGGTTTCTCGGACGCCCCAAGGAGATGGTCAGGTGCTGAGAGGCGCAGTCACCGGGATCGCGGTCGCCCTGACGCTCCTCGCCTCCGCCGGCTCACCGGCCCGCGCCGAGACAGCGGCGCCCGTCCGGCACGTCGTGCTGATGGGGGTTCCGGGGCTGCGGTGGAGCGACGTGAGCCCCGCCGCCACTCCGCACGTGTGGGGCCTCGCGCGGCGGGCCGCGATCGGGCTGCTCTCGATCCGCACGGTCGGCACCCTGACCTGCCCGGGCGACGGCTGGGCGACCGTTTCGGCCGGTGCCCGGTCCGCGGCGGGTCCGTACTGCCACCGGCCCGTCGACGTCTCCCCCTCGGGAACGGGCGCCGTGGTGGAAGACGTCGGCCCGATCCGCCGCCGGAACGCCGGGTTCGGCGTCGTCGGCCTGCTCGGGGACGCCGTGCACCGGGCGGGCGGCCGCACCGCCGCCGTGGGTCCGGGAGCGGCGCTGGCCGCCGCGGACTCCCACGGCCGCGTCGACGCGTACGTCCCCGGCGTCGCCGCCCTGCCCGCCCCGAAGTGGTGGGCGCGATCCGCCGTCACGATCGTGGACGCCGGGACCGTCGCGGGTCCGGACCGGGCCACCGCGGCCCACCGTGCGGACGCCGCGGTCGGGACGGTGCTGGCGCGCCTGCCGGCCGACGCCGAGGTCCTGGTCGCGGGAATCGCCGACGACGGCCGTACGCCGCACCTGCGCGTCGTGCTGGCGACCGGGCCCGCGAGCGCCGGCCGCTACCTCGGCTCGGACTCCACCCGGCGGGCCGACATGGTGATCCTCCCGGACCTGACCGCGACGATGCTGGCCCGGCTCGGCGTCCCGTACCCGGCGCGGCTGATCGGCACTCCGATGCTGCCGGACGCGGCCCGCCCGGCCCCGCTCGCCGCGGCGGTACGGGACCTGCGCGCGCAGGACGTCGCGGCGCAGACCGACCGTGGGCTGATCCCCCGTTTCTTCGCCGCCTTCGTGGTCGGCCAACTGCTGCTCTACGGCTCCGCCGCGCTCGCGCTCCGGCGGCGGTGGGCCGAGCGGCGACGCGCCCGGATCCTCGCCGTCACGCGCCTGACCGCCCTGGTCGCGGCGGCCGTCCCGGTCTCGACCTACCTGGTGAACCTGATTCCGTGGTGGCGCGGCGGCCATCCACTGCCGGCCCTGATCGCGGGCATCGCGGTCGCGGACGCGCTGGTCGTCGCGGTCGCCGCGGCCGGACCGTGGCGCCGCCGGGTGCTGGGCTCCGGCACGGTGATCGCGGGCTGCACGGCCGCCGTCCTGGGCGCCGACCTGCTGACCGGCAGCCGGCTGCAGCTGGACAGCCTCATGGGCTACTCCCCGCTGGTCGGCGGCCGCTACTACGGGATGGGCAACATCGGGTTCGCGGTGCTGGCCACCTCGACCCTGCTGGCCGCCGCCGGGGTCGCGCAGTGGATCGAACCCCGTCATGGCCGCCGCGCGGCCGTCGCCGCCGTGCTCGCCATGACGCTGACCGCCGCGCTGCTGGACAGCTGGACCACGTGGGGCAGCGACTTCGGCGGCCTGATCGCGTTCGTGCCCGGCCTGGCCACGACGGCGCTTCTGGTGAGCGGCCGTCGCGTGGGCTTCCTGCGGCTGCAGTTGCTGCGCGCGGCCGGCATGGCGCTGGTGCTCGGCGTGGCCTACCTCGACCACCTGCGGCCGCCCGCCCGGCAGACGCACATGGGCCGCTTCTTCGGCCAGCTCCTCGACGGCGACGCCCTGCCCTGGCTGGAGCGCAAGTTCACCGCCATGGTCCGCACGTTCGGCAACCCGACGCTCCTGCCGATCGTGGTCGCGGCCTTCCTCTTCCTGCTGCTCGTGCTGCACCGGCCGGGCCGCGCCGGGGCGAGCGGACTGCAGCTCGCCTACGACCGCGCCCCCATGTTCCGGGCCGGCCTGTCGGGCGCGTTCGTGACCGCTCTGGTCGGCGGGGCGGTCAACGACTCGGGGATCGCGGTCCCCGCCCTGGCCCTCGCCGTCGCCGTCCCCTTGGCCCTCGCCGCCACCATCACCGCCCTCCAGACCTCCGAAGCCCCCGCGCCCCCGGCCCCGTCGTCCCCTCGCCTCACCCCTCAGCCGACCGACGCCTGAGATATTCACCGCTCCATACCGCGGCAGGCAGCTTTCTGGCTATAATCACCTAGCGCGTTCACAAAGTCACCGTAAGGATCCGATCCATCGTGGTCCGCCCCCCGGCGGGCCCCTATCTTGAGAGGAGGTGGGAGTGATGCTCATGACCGCGAAGAAGGACCGCCGCATCGAGTTGCGCGCCGACGCCACCACTGAGCGGCTCATCGCTCGGGCCGCCGAGGCGCTGGGCGAGTCGGTGTCCTCCTTCACACTGCGCGCGGCCAAAGAGGAGGCCCGGCGCATCCTCGCGAGTTCCGACGTCACCTGGATGCCCGCCGACCAGTTCGACGAGTTGCTCGCCACCCTGGACGAGCCCGACGAGGTCCCTCCCGTCTTCAGGCGCATGGCAGGGCAGCCGCGACCCTACAAGCGCTCATGACGGGCTATCTGTCGGAGCAGTTGCATCACGTTCACGGTCACGAGAGATTCGATTGTGGAGTAGCCCCCTGAACGACTGGCTGCTTCGCGAGGCTCATCGGGCCCAGCGTTCGGACACCGCCCGCTCCTACGTCTGGATCGAGGAGGGTTCGTTAGTCGTCGTCGACCACTACGCCATCACCCCTACCGAGGTACTCAAGACCGAGCTTCCGAGATCCCTGACGGGTGGCATGTCAGTCGTTCCCGGTTACCTCCTCGGGCGTCTCGCCCTCGACCGCTCGCTCCACGGCGCCGGACTGGGCAACTGGTTGCTGTACGACGCTCTCGAGACGGCGGTCAACGCATCCGAAGTCGCTGGTGGCCGCATCATCGTCGTCGACGCGATCGATGACCACGCCACCGCTTTCTACATGCACCACGGGTTCCGGGCGATCAAAGGAAATCCACGCCGGCTAGTCCTGAAGATGGCGACGGCGCGTGCGCTCCTCGATGAGACCGCCCCGAAACCGAGGGAGACCTCTTAGAGCAGCGTGATCCGCACCCTGGTGGCGATCGCTCCAAGAGCGGTCGCCACCAGACGCGGCTGCGAGGCATGGGCAAGGTGACCGCATTGTGCTACCGGTTAGTAGTTTCGGCGGGGACGAGTGGGTTAGATCGGGGAGATGCGACGGGTTGCGGCGTTAGCGGTCATCGGTCTTCTCGTTCTCGGCGGGTGCAGGTCGGCGGACTCCGGGGGGCACGGTTCGCCCCGGCCGTCCCGGGCGCGCCATGGGGTTCCGGCGTCGGTGGGTGACGTGCCCACGGCGGCGGGGACGCATCGGATGAAGATCGACGTGGGCACGCCCGGGCACCGGGAGTACCTCGTTCACGTGCCTCCGGATTTGGCGCGGCAGAAGTTCCGGTCGGGGCGGCCCGCCCGGCCGCTGCCCGTCGTCCTCGCCCTGCACGGCGGAGCCGACAACATGACCGGCTTCGAGAAGAAGACCGGGTTCGACGCGCTCGCCGACCGGCACGGGTTCCTCGCCGTCTATCCGGACGGGTTCGCCTTCACCTGGAACGCCGGGGACTGCTGTGCGCCCGCCCGACTGGCGCACATCGACGACGTCGGCTTCCTGAACAAGCTCATCGACCACCTGACCGGCGTGGGGCTGGCCGATCCGAAGCGGGTCTACGTCACGGGGTTCTCCAACGGGGCCGGCATGGCCTACCGGTTCGCCTGCGAGTCCGCGGGGAAGGTCGCCGCGATCGGGGCGGTGTCCGGGGCGCTCGCCATGACGTGCCATCCGGACCGGCCGGTGTCGGTGATGGTCTGGCACGGCACCGCGGACCACAACGTCCCGTACGACGGCGGCGGGCACCGTGACTTGGGCGACTCCCGGCCGTTCCCGCCGGTCGGCAAGGCGGTGGACTTCTGGCGGCGGACCGACCACCTGTTGCCGCTCCGGGCCGACGGCGCCGCGGGCTGCCACTCCACCGGGCGCGGTGACGGCGGCGTCGAGGTGGTCCTGTGCACCGTCGCGGGCGGCGGGCACCAGTGGCCGTCCGACGCGAGCCGGCGGCTCTGGGAGTTCTTCGCCGGGCATTCCCGGACGTGAACTCTTCTCATATTCGAGTGGTCTGTGGCACGCTGCGGGCATGACGCTGCGCAAACGGTATGACATCGCCACATCCCACCTGGAACCACCGTTCGCCATCGTCGACCTGGCGGCTTTCCGCTCCAACGCGGCGAATCTCACCCGGCGTGCGCACGGCAAGCCGATCCGGGTGGCCAGCAAGTCGGTACGCTGCCGGACCCTGCTCGAACAGGTGTTGGCCATGGACGGGTTCGCCGGCGTCATGGCGTTCACGCTGCCGGAGGCGCTGTGGCTGGCCGAGGAGCGGGTGAGCGACGACATCCTCGTCGCCTACCCGACCGCCGACCAGAGCGCCCTCGCGCGGCTGGCCGACGACGAGCACGCGGCGGCCGTCGTCACCGTGATGGTCGACTGCGTCGAGCACCTGGACCTGATCGAGAAGGCCACCGGCGGCCGGCCCGTCCGCGTCTGCCTCGACATCGACGCGGCCTGGCGCGCGGCCGGCGGCCGGATCCGCGTCGGCGCGCTGCGCTCGCCGGTCCGTACGCCGGAGCAGGCCGGGGAGTTGGCCCGGGAGATCGCCCGGCGTCCGGGGCTGCGGCTGGTCGGGCTGATGGCCTACGAGTCGCAGATCGCCGGCGTCGGGGACGACCCGCCCGGCAAGCCGGTGTTCTCCCGTGCGGTACGCCTCATCCAGGCGCAGTCGCGCGTCGAGCTGGCGCGCCGCCGCGCGTTGATCGTCAAGGCGGTCCGGGAGGTCGCCGACCTGGAGTTCGTCAACGGCGGAGGGACCGGCAGCGTCGAGAAGACGGCGGCCGAGAAGGCCGTGACCGAGGTCGCCGCGGGCTCGGGCCTGTATCAGTCCGTGTTGTTCGATCACTACACGAACTTCTCCGGCAGCCCGGCCGCGCTGTTCGCCCTGCCCGTCGTACGGCGCCCCGCGCCCGGGGTGGTGACCGTGCTCGGCGGCGGATACCTCGCGTCCGGGGTCGCGGACCGCAGCCGGCTGCCGCAGCCGTACCTGCCCTCGGGGCTGCGCTTCGACGCCCGGGAGGGCGCGGGCGAGGTGCAGACCCCGCTGCTCGGCGCCGCCGCCGACCGGCTGCGGATCGGCGACCGGGTGTGGTTCCGGCACGCGAAGGCGGGTGAACTGTGTGAGCGGTTCGACGCCCTTCATCTCGTCGACGGCGACCGGGTCACGGCGACGGTTCCGACGTATCGCGGCGAGGGACGGACGTTCCTGTAAATACCCGAAGTGAGGTAGGGAATTCCCCGAACCGCCCTGGGAACGGTCCAGCAGCGCGTACTGTCGTACGACAGTGTTTGAATCCCCCTCCGAAGGGGAGGCGCCGTGGACCGAGTGAAACCGATGATCGCGCCGCCGGGCCGTCCGCCCGAGCCGCGGCTGGAGGATCCCTGCGTCGAGCGGGAGGCGGCCGCCGAGCTTCTGCACGGCGACGCCGGGGGCCTCGACGTGTTCCTGGCCGGCACCGTCTTCATGGACATGATCTTCACGGGGCTGCCGGCCCTGCCGCCGCCCGGCACCGAGCTGATCACCGACGGACTGGGGTCGGCGCCCGGCGGCATCGCCAACATCGCCGTCGCGATGAGCCGGCTGGGGCTCAATGTGGGCCTGGCCGCCGCGTTCGGCGACGACATGTTCGGCGCCTACCTGTGGCGGACGCTGTCGGAGCAGGAGGGCGTCGGGCTCGTGCACTCCCGGCGGCTGCCCGGCTGGCCCACCCCGGTCACCGTGTCGCTCGCCTACGACGCCGACCGGAGCATGGTGACCTACCACCGGCCCATGCCGGTGCTGCCCGAGGCGCTCGTCGGCACCCCGCCCAGGGCCAAGACCTGCTTCCTCGACCTCGCCCACCCCGTGCCGGAGTGGGCCGCGACCATGCGTGAGAAGGGCGCCGCGGTCGTCGCCGACGTCGGCTGGGACCCCACCGAGACCTGGTCCGTCGACGTGCTGAACCGCCTCGACCTGGTCGACGTGTTCCTGCCCAACGCCGTGGAGGCCATGGCCTACACCCGGACGAGCTCCCCCGAACAGGCGCTCGACGTCCTCGCCGAGCGCGTCCCCGTCGTCGTGGTCAAGCGCGGCGGCGACGGCGCGATCGCCATCGACACGACCACCGGCGAGCGGGCCGAGACGACCGCCCTGCCGGTCAGAGCCCTCGATCCGACCGGCGCCGGCGACGTGTTCGCCGCCGGCTTCGTCTACGGCACCCTCGCCGGCTGGGCCCTGAGCGAGCGGCTGCGGTTCGCCAACCTCTGCGCCGGGCTGTCCGTCCGGCACTACAGCGGCTCGCTCGGCTCGCCCTGCTGGGGAGAGATCGCGGCGTTCGGCGAGTCCGGCGAGGTCCCCGACGAGATCCTGCGGGACTACGCCTTCGTCGTCCCGTACATCCCGGACTCCTCGGTCGACTCGGTCATGCGGGCGGAGCCGACCGTACGGCAGGCGTGATCGTAACGAACGCGGGTACCGGCGAGAAGATCATTAGAGAAGACCGCGCCGCCCTTTTCGGTTGACCGAAGGAGCCCCCGCCATGCGGAAACCATTGGTGGTCCTGACAGCGGCGCTGGTGGCCGCGTCCGCCTGCGCCCCCGGGTCGGGCGGCGGCAAGCCGAAGACCGCCGCCCCGAGCGCCGTCAGCACCGCCGTCGCCAAGGCCGGGCCGGTCACGCTCACGGTCTGGGACCAGGAGGTCCTCGGCGGCCAGAACGAGCAGATGAACAAGCTCAACGCGGCCTTCCACGCCAAGTACCCCAACGTGACCATCAAGCGGGTGTCGCGGTCCTTCAGCGACCTGGAGAAGACGCTGCGGCTGGCGCTGTCCGGCGGCAACCCGCCCGACGTCGTCGAGGCGAACCAGGGGTACGGCATCATGGGCGCCCTCGTGAAGGCCGGCGCGCTGATGCCCCTCGACCCGTACGAGCAGGCGTACGGCTTCCGCAAGCGCTTCCCCGCCGGGCTGACCCAGCTCGACAGCGTCAGCGCCGGCGGCAAGGCGATCGGCTCCGGCAGCCTCTACGGCGTCGCGATGACCGGCGAGGCCGTCGGGATCTACTACAACACCGACAAGCTCGCCAAGCTGGGACTCAAGCCGCCGGCGACCTGGGCCGAGTTCGAGCAGGACCTCGCCACGGCCAAGAGCAAGGGCGAGACGCCCATCTACCTCGCCAACCTGGAGAAGTTCCCCGGCATCCACGAGTTCGGCGTGCTGCTCGGCCAGACGACGGGCAAGGACAAGCTGCGCGACCTCGTGTTCGGCCGGGGCGGCGCGTGGACCGATCCATCCGTCGTGCAGGCCGCGCAGCGGCTCGCCGACTGGGCGAAGAAGGGCTACTTCCCGTCCGAGGTCAACGCCGCCAAGTACAACGACTCGCCCGCGCCGTTCGCCAAGGGCGAGGGCGTCTTCCTGATCGGCGGGCCGTGGTTCGCCGCGGACCTGCAGAAGAAGATGGGGGACAAGGTCCGCTACCTCCTCCCGCCGCCCGCCCAGGCCGGCGGGGCCCCCGCCGCCACGCTCGGCGGCCCCGGCCTGCCCCTCGCCATCACCGCCAAGTCCAAGCACCCCGACGTCGCCGCCGCGTACCTGAACTTCATGACCAGCCCGCAGGCCATGGACGTCGTCACCCAGACCGGCGGCCTCGCCGCGCTCCCCCCGGCGAGCGCGCAGCCGACCTCCGCCGTCGGCCGCGACCTGTCCGCCGCGTGGAAGACCGCCAGCGACAAGGACATCCTCGTCCCCTACCTGGACTACTCCACGACGACCTTCCTCGACACGCTCGGCGGCGTCCTACAGGAGATCATCGCGGGGAGGAAGACCGCGCAGCAGGGCATGCAGGACGCCCAGCGCGACTACGCCGCCTTCCTGGCCAAGCGGTGAAGGCGCCGGCCACCCGGACCCGGCCTCCCGCCGACCGGCCCCGTACGGAAGGCCGTCCGCCGGGCGCCCGGCCGCCCGGCGAGCCCCGCAAGGTCGCCTACCTCTACGTGCTCCCGGCCCTCGCGGTCTACGCGGCGTTCCTGCTCTGGCCGCTGCTGCACGGCGCGTACCTCTCGCTGTTCCACTGGGACGGGCTCTCCGTCGGCACCTGGGCCGGGCTCGGCAACTACACCCAGGCGATCAGCGACCCGCACCTGCGTGGGACGTTCTGGCACGCCGCCGTCCTCGTGTTCTTCTACGCCGTCCTGCCCTGCTGCATCGCGTTCCTGCTGGTCGCCGTCATGTCCCGGTCCCGGCCGCGCGGGCTGACGTTCTTCCGCACCGTGCTGTTCCTGCCGCAGGTCGTGGCCATGGTCGCGGTCGCGGTGGCGTGGCAGTGGATCTACTCCGAGCACGGCCCGATCAACGGCACGCTCCGCCTCGTCGGGCTCGGCGGGCTCGCCCGCGGCTGGCTCGGCGACTTCACCTGGGCGCTGCCGTCCGTCGGGCTCATCGGCACCTGGGCGGAGATCGGGCTGGCCATGGTGCTGTTCCTGGCCGGCGTGCAGAAGATCCCCCGCGAGCTGTACGAGGCGGCGCGCGTGGACGGCGCCGGGGCCGTCCGCGAGTTCTTCGCGGTCACGCTGCCCGGGCTGCGGCGGGAGCTGTCCGTCGCGCTGACGCTGACCATCATCGCCGCGCTGCGCAACTTCGACCTGATCTACCTGACCACCGGCGGCGGCCCCGGCGACGCGACCCGGGTCCCGGCGTACGAGGTCTACAACCGGACGTTCAACACCGGGGAGGTCGGCCTGGCCTGCGCGATCGGCATCATCATCGCGGTCGTGGTCTTCGTCGTGACCGCCGGCGTCGGCCGTCTCGTGGAGGGCCGCGCGTGACACCGACGACCTCGCGGGCCGAGCGCGCCACGACGTACGCCGTGCTGATCGTCTTCGCGGTGATCGCCGTGTTCCCGCTGCTGGCGGTCGCCTCCCAGGCGTTCGGCCTGCCCCACCCGTCCGCCGGCGCGTTCACCGGCGCCTGGCGGAAGGGGCACTTCGCCCGCTACCTCACCAACAGCCTGATCGTCGTCACCGTGGTCGTGATCGCGGCGTCGGCGCTGTCGGTCCTGGCCGGGTACGCCCTGGGCACGATGGAGTTCCGCGGCGCGACCGCGCTGTTCTACGTGTTCCTCGCCGGCCTGATGGTGCCCACCGAGGCCATCGTCGTACCCCTGTACTTCGACCTGCGGTCCGTCGGCCTCGACAACACCCTGCCGGGCCTCATGCTGCCGCAGATCGCCCAGTCGGTGTCCTTCGGCGTGTTCTGGATGCGCGCGTACTTCCGGTCCGCGCCGCGCTCGCTCATCGAGGCGTCCCGGATGGACGGCGCCTCCAGTTGGACGACGCTGTGGCGGGTGCTGCTGCCGGTCGGGCGCCCGGCCATCCTCACCATGGTCGTCCTCATCGCGATGTGGACCTGGAACGAGTTCCTGCTCGCCCTCGTGATCATGAACTCCAACGAGGACCTGCGCACCGCGCCGCTCGGCCTGTCGATCTTCCAGGGCCAGCACCAGACCGAGTACCAGATGCTCATGGCCGCCGCACTGATCGTCGCCGCACCCGTCGTCCTCGTCTACGTCTTCCTCCAGCGCCACTTCATCGCCGGGATGCTCTCAGGAGCCATCAAGGAATAGCGTCGTCCGGACAAGGAGTTGACCCCCCATGCGCAAGAGCCTCGCCCTCTCCGTGACGCTCGCCGCGGGCCTGCTCGGCCTCGCGCCGCCCGTCCAGGCCGCCGCGGGGCACCCGCCCCGGCCGGGCCGGCTGGACGTCCTGTTCGTCGGCGCGCATCCCGACGACGAGTCCTCCAACCTCTCCACGTACGGCCAGTGGAACGAGAAGGCCCACGTGAAGACCGGCGTGCTCACCATCACCCGCGGCGAGGGCGGCGGCAACGCCGTCGGCCCCGAGGAGGGCCCGGCCCTCGGCCTGCTCCGCGAGGGCGAGGAACGCGCCGCCGTCGCCAAGGCCGGCATCACCGACGTGCACTACCTCGACAAGGTCGACTTCTACTACACCGTCAGCGACGAGCTCACCCGCTCGATCTGGGACCACGACTCGACGCTCGCCAAGGTCGTCCGCCTCGTCCGGGAGACCCGCCCCAAGGTCATCACGACCATGACGCCGTCCCCCATCCCCGGCCAGCACGGCAACCACCAGGAGGCCGGGCGCCTCGCCGTCGAGGCGTACTACCTCGCCGCCGACCCCACGGCCTTCCCCGACCAGCTCACCAAGGAGCACCTCAGGCCCTGGCGCGCCGCCCGCCTGCTCCACCAGGAACACCTCGTCACGAGCGGCGCCGGCCCGTCCTGCGAGACGACCTTCACGCCCACCGACCCCAGCGCCGACGTCTACGGCGTCTGGGGCGGTCGCGCCGCCAAGAACGGCAAGACCTGGGCGCAGATCGAGACCGAGGCCGGGCGTCTCTACGCCAGCCAGGGCTGGGCCCACAACCCCGACGCCCCGAGCGACCCGAACAAGATCGGCTGTGACTACTTCACCCTGGTCGACAGCCGGGTGCCCTTCACCCGGGGGAACCACGACCCCCTCGCCGCGCTCGAAGGCGCCACCTACCCCGCCAAGGGCGGCCTGCCCCTCGGCACCGAGTTCTCCCTGACCACCGGCCGCTTCGGCGTCGCCGCCGGTGAGCCCTTCACCGTCACCGCGCACGCCTCCGTCCCCGGCCGCGTCGCCCTCTCCACGCCCGCCGGCTGGACCGTCACCGGCTCCGGCGCCCTGCGCCACGGCACCGCGACCTTCACCGTCACCGCCATCGGCAAGCCCGGCCGCGTACGGCTCGGCGCCACGCTGACCACCGCGCACGGCACCGGCGCCACCGGCCGCGCCGTCGAGGTCGAACCCGCGGTCACCGGCCGCCAGCAGCCGCTCCCCCGCGTCTCCGACTTCGATGCGTGGGCCGCCGCCACCGGCGCGCCCCAGCTCTCCGACCGGGTCAAGCGGGTCCTCACCCTCGCCTCCGGCGGCTCCCGCCAGGTCCGCGTCGACCTCACCAACACCACGAAGCAGGCCCAGCAGGGCTCCGTCGCCCTGAACCTGCCCAAGGGCTTCACCGGCGACGCCGCGTCCAAGCCGTACACCCTCGCCGCCGGCGCGAAGGGCTCGGTCGCCTTCACCGTGCGCGACACCGACACCTCACTGCCGACCGCCAACCAGGGCGGCGCCGGCGGCGACTACGACTACACCATCACCACCACGTCCACCGGCACCCCCGACGTCGCGAACGCCGCGCTCGAACTCGTCCCGGCCACCACGATCCCGCACGCCGCCAAGGAGCCCACGGTCGACGGCAAGGAGTCCGCCGCCGAGTACCCCGGCCCCACCCTGAACCTGTCCCGCCTCTGGGAGGGCACCGCCTGCGAGTCGGCCGCCGACTGCGCCGCCACCGGCAAGGTCACCTGGTACGACGACGCCCTCTACGTCCTCGTCCACGTCACCGACGACAAGCAGGGCAGTGTCCTCGACCCCGCCGACTGCAAACGGCACTGGCGCACCGACTCGGTCGAGATCGCCCTCGACCCGCGCGGCGACGCCGAGAACACCTCGACCACCTTCAAGACCGGGATCATGCCCATCACCACGAACGGCGCGCCCTGCTTCGAACGCGACGCCGACAACCACCAGGGACCCGGCGCGGACACCGCGCCCGGCATGCGGGTCGCCTCGGTCGTCGACAAGCCCTACACCGGCTACACCGTCGAGACGAAGATCCCGCTCGCCGACCTGCCCGCCGCCGTCGACCCGAGCCGCCTCGGCCTCGACATCTTCGTCTACGACTCCGACACCACCGACAAGACCGGTCAGACCCGCATCGGCTGGTCGACGTGGGGCGGGGTGCAGGGCGACCCCTACCGCTGGGGCCTGGCCACCCTTCCCGGCTACACCCCGCCGTCCGGTAGGCCCACGACCGCGCCGCCCCCGGTGATCTCCAAGACCGCGGCGCTGTCCGTCAACTCCCCGCAGTCGATCCTGCAGGCCGCCAGGACCGGCGTCCCCCTCGCGGCCGGAACCGCCGCGCCCCGCTCCGACACCGCCCGCGTCGTCGGGCGGCCCGCCGTCACCGGCGGCGCGGTCACCGTACGGCTCCGCGCCACCGGCCCCGGCACCGCGTACGCCTACGTCTGGAACGGAAAGGTCCTCGGCCAGGCCAAGGTCGCCTTCACCGCGGCGGGGACCCGCACCGTCACCGTGCCCGGCGCCGCCGGCACGCTCGCCGTCGCCTTCGACGCCCAGGCCGGCGGCACCGCCGCCACCGCCGTGCCCCTCCGCTGAGAAACGCCGAAGCGCCCGGACTCCCGGTCAGGAGTCCGGGCGCTTCGCTCGCGCGGTCAGCGCCCGCGCCGGCGCAGCAGCATCCGGAGCGCGAGGGTCGTCGCCACGACCCCGGCACCGATCAGCACCGGTCCGGTCAGCGGGCTGCGCGGCCGGTCCTGCTTCTCCCGCCGGGCCAGAGCGCCGAGGTCCTCGGCGACGAGACCGGCCTCCTCCTTGACCTTCGCCATGCCACGCTGCGCGGCGTGCTTCGGGCTCAGCCGGTCGGCGAGCTCGTCGATGCTGCGCGCCAACTCCTCGCGCGTCTGCTCGATGTCCCGCTCAATCGCCGCTGGATCGCGGGCTCTGTCGGCCATGAGGTTTCCTTCCTGCGGTGGTGATCGGAATCGGCGGCATGATCCCAGCACAAGTCTGTCAGGTGCCGCCGCCCGACATCGCTCTCTGGCGGACTTGTACCCCGATCCCGCGTCGTATGCTGCGACCCGGGTACGGTGGGACTCAGCCCGATCGGAAAGGTGATCAAGTGACGGAGCAACGACTGCAGCCCGGAGACGTGGCCCCGGAGTTCACGCTTCCCGACGCCGACGGCAAGCCGGTGTCGCTGTCGTCGTACCGCGGCCGCCGCGTGATCGTCTACTTCTACCCGGCGGCGATGACCCCCGGCTGCACCAAGGAGGCCGTCGGCTTCCGCGACGCGCTCCCGGCGCTGGAGGAGGCGGGCGTCGACGTGCTCGGCGTGTCGCCGGACGAGCCCGGCAAGCTCGCGAGGTTCCGCGACCGCGACGAGCTGACCTTCCCGCTGCTGTCCGACCCCGACACCAAGGTCCTCCAGGAGTACGGCGCGTACGGCGAGAAGAAGCTGTACGGCAAGACCATGGTCGGCGTCATCCGCTCCACCTTCATCATCGACGCCGACGGCAAGGTCGAGAAGGCCTTCTACAACGTGAAGGCCACCGGCCACGTCGAACGCCTGATGAAGGAACTCGGCGTCTGACGCGACCGCCCGGGGACTGTCCGACCCTGGCGCTAGGTTCACGCCATGGTCAACAGAAAGTACAGCTACAAGTACACTCCGGAGTTGCTCGCCGAGGCGGCCGCCGCCTCCAACAGCATCGCCGGAGTCCTGCGTTACCTCGGGATCCCATGGTCAGGAGGAACCCACGCCCATATCAGCCGTAGACTCAAGCACTTCAATATCGACACGTCCCATTTCGGCCGTCAGGCCTGGAACAGAGGCAAGCCGGCGGCCCATCGTCTGACACCGGAGCAGGTTTTCGTCATTCGGTCGAGCGACGCACGGCGCCAGCGGCCGGAAATCCTGCGGAGGACTTTAATCGAGTCCGGAGTCGCCTACCGGTGCGGCGAGTGCGGCCTGGAGGCGACATGGCAAGGCAAGCCGCTGATCCTGCACGTCGACCACATCAACGGGGACTACTTCGACAACCGCAGAAAAAACCTTCGCTTCCTCTGCCCGAACTGCCACACGCAGACACCGACGTATGCCGGTAGAATGAAGAACAAGAAGAGCAAGGGGCCGTAGTCCAATGGCAGAGACACACGCCTTAGGAGCGTGACAGTGTGGGTTCGAATCCCACCGGCCCCACAATGGGAAATCCTCCGGATCCATGGGTTCGGAGGATTTTTCATATTCTCGGGCAGCGCGGGTAGCACTTCTTTGTGCCGGAGCAGCGCATGTCCCGGAAGCGGAGCTCGCCGTCGCGGAGACTCCAGATGACGCGGTCGTGCGGGTGCGGTGGCTCGTCCGGCGAATGCCAGGACAGCGAGCCGGTCATCCCGAAGTGCAGGATCAGCACCGGACCGCCGACCGGCGCTGGCGAATCACGCATTGGCCCTGGTCACCTCGCGTACGAGTGTCCAGGATGTGACCACCGCGCTGATCTGGGCGAGCCGCGCCGCGGAAGCGGCGCAAGACGACGGCGCGGCGACCGATCATGCCGAACGCGCACTGGCTCTGCTGTCTACGGAGGATCACGCGCTACGCCAGGAACTGCTCGAGCGCATCGCCAGGCTGGCTGAACGCCGACAGGACATGCGGACCGCGCTGTCGGCGCGCCGTGCTCTTGTCGCCCTAGCTCGTGCGGCGACCAGTGGGGTCCGTCCATCCTCTGACGCTTCGGAGCAGCTCGCAGCCGCGTTGGTCAATGAAGGGGATGTTCTCCGCGAGATAGGGGAACTGGACGCCGCAGCGACCGCTTTCGCGGAGTCCCTCGGCCTGCTCCGCCGAATCCCGAGCACTTATAAGGGCACTCCCGCCGTGCTCCGTTACCTGTCCGTCACGCTCGATCGCGTCGGCGACATCGCTCGCGCCACCGGTGATCTGAACGCTGCCCGCGCCGCCTACACCGAAGCGCTGGAGGTCGCCCGTCGTGTCCTCGACACCTACGGAGACAGCCCCACCGCGCTCCGCGACCTCTCCATCACCCTCGCCAGGGTCGGCGACGTCGCCCGCGATACCGGAGACTTCAACGCCGCCCGCACCGCCTGCACGGAGGCGCTCGACATCGCCCGTCGTGTCCTCGACACCTACGGAGACAGCCCCACCGCGCTCCGCGACCTCTCCATCACCCTCAACCGCGTTGGCGACACCGCCCGCGGCGCCGGAGACGTCAACGCGGCGAAGACCGCCTACACCGAAGCCCTCGCGATCACCCGTCGCATCCTCGACACCTACGGAGACAGCCCCACCGCGCTCCGCGATCTGTCCGTCAGCCTAGGCAAGGTGGGCAGAGCCACCGGTGATACGGGAAACCTCAACGCGGCGAAGACCGCCTACACCGAGGCTCTCCGGCTCCACCGCCGCATCCTCGAAACCTACGGAGACACTCCCGCCGCACTCCGAGACCTGTCCGTCACACTGAACCGCGTCGGCGACATCGCCCGCGCCAGCGGGGACGTCGACGCGGCGAGAGCCGCCTACATCGAAGCCCTCGAACTACGCCGCCGCATCCTCGACACCTACGGTGAGACGCCCACCGCACTCCGCGACCTCACGACCAGCCTGAACAACGTCGGCGACACCGCCCGCGACAGCGGAGACGCCGACGCCGCCCGCACCGCCTACACCGAGGCCCTCCAGATCGCCCGCCGCATCCTCGACACCTACGGTGAGACGCCCACCGCACTCCGCGACCTCACGACCAGCCTCGAGCGATGTGCCGAGGTCGAGGAGCGGTTGGGGAACGAGGCTGCCGCCCAGACTGCTCGGGAAGAGGCGCGGACAGTGCGGGAACGACTCAACTGATTCAGCGACGAAGTCATCGGCCCCGCCCACGATGTGGCCGCGGACAGGGCTACGGGCGGCGGGCGACGCCGGCGTACATCCAGCGGGTGCCGTCCTCCGCGTCCGGATCGGGGCGCCACTGGGGGACCCAGACGACGCCGGGGTCGAGCAGGTCGAAGCCGTCGAACAGGGCCTCGATCTCCTTCTGGGTGCGGCTCCGCAGGCGGGCGGTGGCGTTCTTCCACGCGCCGGCGGCCTGGTCGCCGGTCTCCGGGTGGCCCTCGGTGGTGCTGTGCGACAGGATCAGGAGGCTGCCGGGGGCCATCACCTCGCGGAAGGTCGCGATGGTGGCGCGGACCTCGTCGTCGGCGGCGAAGTGCAGGACCGCGAGCATGAGCACGGCGACCGGCCGGCCGAGGTCGATCAGTGACCGGGTCTTCGGGTGGTCGAGGATGGCGGCGGGTTCGCGGAAGTCGGCCTGGATGACGGTCGTGGTCTTGGACGGCGGCAGCAGCGCCCGCGCGTGGGCGAGGACGATGGGGTCGTTGTCGACGTAGACGACGCGGGCGTCCGGGGCGAGTGACTGGGCGACCTCGTGGACGTTGCCCTGGGTGGGCAGGCCGGTGCCGAGGTCGACGAACTGCCGGATGCCGCTCTCGACGGCGAAGCGTACGGCCCGGCCGAGGTACGCGCGGTTCTCCCGGGCGGCGCGGGGGATGTCGGGTCCGGCCTCGATGGCGACCTGGGCCGCCGCCCGGTCGGCGGCGTAGTTGTCCTTGCCGCCGAGGAAGACGTCGTAGATCCGCGCCGGGCTGGGCGTCCGTACGTCGATGCCCGGTGGGGCCTGCTCGTCGCGCTGGTCCGCCCGGCCGGTCGCCGTGCTGTCCGCGTCGGTCACGGCCGCCCACCCCCTCATCGGTCGCCGATCGGCTCTGGTCGGCTCGCGATGATCATCGTACTCGGTGGTATCTGAAGCTATCTCGGGTTTACCGGCATTACGGACGCAGGGACACCCCGGGATCGCCGCCCCGTCCTCCCCGGAAAGCGACGGCGGGCCCGGCGTCGTGCGTGCCGGGCCCGCCGTTCACCAGACCGCTAGAAGGCGCCGGTGCCGTTCGGGGTGCCCAGGCCGGTGGGACCGTCCCAGCCGGTGCGGGCAGTGCAGAGCTGCGACGGGGAGCAGCTTCCGTTGCTGCCCGAGGTCACGTCGAACAGCGAGCCGGAGTGGGTGTAGGGGTAGTTGTTGTCGATGCTGGCGGCGTTGCCGGCCAGGCCGTACACGCCGGCGATGATCGGCGCGGCGACGCTGGTGCCGCCGAAGACCATCCAGCCGCTCTGGCCCTGGTAGGCGGTGCTGTCGTAGACGGCGACGCCGGTGTTCGGGTCGGCGACCGCGGAGACGTCGGCGACGGCGCGGCGGGAGCAGCCCGTGTTGAAGCTGGACTGGCCGGACAGGGCGGTGTTGTAGGACGAGCAGCCGCTGCCCGCGCCGCTCCAGGCGGTCTCGGTCCAGCCGCGGCTGTTGCTCGCGGTCCTCAGCGAGGTGCCGCCGACGGCCGTGACGTAGTGCGAGGACGCCGGGTACTCGACGCCGTAGCCGCTGTCACCGGAGCTGACGGTGATCGCCTTGCCGGGGTGGTTGTAGTACGAGCCGTAGCTGGAGTCCGATGCGTCGGAGCCGCCGTAGCTGTTGCTGATGACGTTGGCGAGCTTGGCGGCGGTGTTCTCGGCGGCGCCGAGGTTGGCGAACGACGCGGACTTCGCCTCGACCAGGACGATCTTGCAGTTGGGGCAGACGGCGGAGACCATGTCGAGGTCGAGGGAGATCTCCTGCGCCCAGCCGCCGTCCGTGGACGGGTAGGACGTGCCGCCGTTCTGGTCGACCTTCTTGAAGCAGCCGTTGGCGGTCGTGCACGCCGGCAGGCCGTACTGGCTCCGGTAGACGCCCAGGTCGGCCTCTGCGGTGGGGGCGTTGTAGGCGTCGACGATGGCGACGGTCTGGCCGGAGCCGCCGCTGGTCGACAGCTTGTAGGCGCTCTGCAGGTTGGCCGGTGAGAGGCCGGACGGGGCGGCGGCCGCCGCGCGTACGGTGGCGGCGCTGGTGGCGACGTCACTGCGGACGAGGGCGTTGCAGCTCGCGCGGCCCGCTCGCGGAGTCGAGCAGGCGTGGTGGAACGGGTGCTGGACCACCGGTGCCGCGGGCGCGGCCGCGCTCGTGGCGGCGGTCGGGCTGGCGGAGGCGGGGCCGGACAGGAATGGGACCAGGGCGAGGATCAGCCCACCCATGAGGGTCCCGGTGACGCGTCGTCGCATGTGCTCTCCTCAGAGCCGGCGGGGGGTACGACGCAGGAATCTTCACATGACGCCCGACAACACCAAAAGACCCCAAATTTCTGGCAATTTCAGCAACAAGTGCCAAAGACAGTAAAGCTCGATTTCCGAGGAACCCCAGGCAGCAGCCCCTGACTGTCTGAGTCAAGGCTAAGACAGTAAAGTCCTGGCAAAGGGCATCGGAGAGCGCCGAGGCGCGGGCAGCGCCTCGGCGCCCGGTGGTTCAGACGATCGCGGTCACCTCGATCTCGAGCAGCGCCCCGGGGACGAACAGCCGGGACACCTCCACGGTCGTGCTGGTCGGGGGCGGGCCGGTGAACCGCGGCAGCCGCGCCTCGGCGTACTCTCGGAGCCGGTCCAGGTCCGTGACGAACGTCCGGATGTTGACCACGTCGCCGAGCGTCGCGCCATGCGCCGCGAGGATCTTCTCGATCACGTCCAGCACGTAGTCGGCCTGGGCCCGCATGTCGTTCGCGCCGACGAGCCTGCCCTCGGCGTCGATCGCCACCTGGCCGGACAGGACGAGCATCGTCTTGTCGCCGAGTTCGATCCGGGCCACGTGGGAGTACCTGCCCGCGGGCGGAGCCGGGACGGTGGCGGGGTTGTCGAAGGTCGTCACTTCAGTACCTTTCGCAGGTCGGCCTCCTGGTCGGAGGCGCGCAGCAGCCTTTCCCGTACGGCCACGAGCACGGGGAGCGTCACGACGTCCAGCGCCAGCCCGACGTCCTTGGCGGCCAGCCGCAGCGGGAAGTCGGCCTCCTCGGCGCGGAGCCGGGCGACGGCCCCGGCGAGAAGTCCTTCGGCGAGGAGGGCGAGCGGGTCGGGGACGCCGAGCCGGGTGGCGAGCTCGGTCAGGTCCGCGGTCAGCGCCACGGCCCCGATGGCGGCGTTGATGAGCAGGATCTTCCGCGCGGCCCCCGCTCCGAGTTCCCCGCACCGTACGACGGTGCCGAAGACGGCGAGGATCCGCGCGACCCGGTCGACGTCGCCGCCGGCCAGCACGGTGAGGGTGCCGTC
Organism: Actinoallomurus sp. NPDC052274; assembly: GCF_040679475.1. Classification (NCBI taxonomy): domain Bacteria; kingdom Bacillati; phylum Actinomycetota; class Actinomycetes; order Streptosporangiales; family Thermomonosporaceae; genus Actinoallomurus; species Actinoallomurus sp. NPDC052274. The sequence goes on along the minus strand of NZ_JBFAUT010000003.1, from coordinate 182,210 downwards.
GGCGGCACGGTCGACGCTGCCCATCACCGGCGCGTCGACCACGGCGGGCACCCGCGCGGCGAGCGCGCGGACCGCCGCCGGCCCGACGGTGGACATCTCGACGAGGCAGGCGTCGGGCCGCATCGCCGGAGCGATCCGCGCGGCCACCGCCTCGAGGGCGGGCGCGTCCGCCAGCATCGTGATGACGACGTCGGCGGCGCGGACGGCCTCGGCGGGCGTCGCCGCGATGGCGGCTCCGGCCGCGCCCAGCGGCGCGGCCCGTTCGGCGGTGCGGTTCCAGACGGTCACGTCGTGCCCGGCCGCGAGCAGCCGCCGGGCGAGTGGCGCTCCCATGCGCCCGAGTCCGAGAAAGGCGATCACGGTGAAGACGTTAGGAGCCGGCGACGCATTCCACCAGCGAATGTTTCGCATTAAAGGCATGCGGCTCTAGCATGGCTGGATGGACACCGATCTCCTCGTGGTCTTTCAGGAGGTCGCTCGGCGGGGGTCCTTCACGGGCGCGGCGGAGGCGCTCGGCTACACCCAGTCGGCGGTCTCCCGGCAGATCTCCGCTCTGGAAGGCCGGCTGGGCGCGGCGCTGTTCGACCGCCTGCCCCGTGGCGTGCGGCTCACGGAGGAGGGCCGGTGCCTGCTGCCGCACGCCTCGGCGATCATCGAACGTCTCCGGACCGCCCGGGGCGATCTCCGGGCGCTGCGGGACCTGGCGGCCGGCCGACTCCGGGTGGGCGCGTTCGCCACCGCCGACGCCGCGCTCGTGCCGCAGGCGATGGCCGCGTTCCGCGCCGCGCATCCGCGGGTGTCGGTCTCGCTGTCCGACGGCCTGACCCGCCACCACGCGGAGCGGCTGGGGGCCGGCGAGCTCGACCTGGCCATCGTGACGGCGGACACCGAGGAGGACTTCGAGGGCCTGCGGCTGCGCCACCTGCTCGACGATCCGATGCTCGTGGCCGTGCACCCGGGCCACCGCCTGGCCGGGCGCCAGGAGGTACGGCTCGCCGAGCTGGCGGACGAGGACTGGATCGCGGGCCGGTCCCGCCCGGAGGACACGTTGATCAGCGCGACGCCGCATCGGGAGTTCCGCCCCCGGATCACCTACGTCGTCGGCGAGTGGATCGCCAAGCAGGGGATGGTGGCGGCGGGTCTGGGGGTGACGCTCATCCCGTCGCTGGCGGCCGGCGCGGCCCGGCCGGACATCGCCCTGGTGCCGTTGCATCCCGATGACGCGCCGGTGCGCCGGGTGTACGCCGCGACACCCGCCGGGGTGACGGCCCCGCCCGCGCTGACGGCGTTCCTCGGCTTCCTCGACGAGGCGGTCACCCGGCTCCGTGAGCGCACGGCGCGCGCGACACGGCGGAGCTGACGCCTCCGCCCCACGGAAGATATCCCTACTTTATTGGTTGACTTTGTTAGAATACTCGTCGACCATGACAGCGTGACCGCATTCCACTGGTTCCTGCCCACCAGCGGCGACGGCCGCACGCTCGTCGGCGGCGGCCATGGCGCCGCCGTACGCGGTGTGCAGCGCGAACCCGACATCGAGTACCTGGCGCAGATCGCCCGCACCGCCGAACAGCTCGGCTTCGAGGGCGTGCTGACGCCCACGGGAACGCTCTGCGAGGACGCCTGGCTGACCACCGCCGCGCTGACGCGGGAGACCGAGCGGCTGAAGTTCCTGGTCGCCTTCCGCCCGGGTCTGCTGTCGCCGACGCTCGCCGCGCAGATGGCCGCGACGTACCAGCGGTTGTCCCGCGGACGGCTGCTGCTGAACATCGTCACCGGCGGGGAGACCGCCGAGCAGGCGCGCTTCGGCGACCACCTCGGCCACGACGAACGCTACGCGCGCACCGACGAGTTCCTGACCGTCCTGCGGGGCGCCTGGAGCGGCACCCCGTTCGACTTCTCCGGCAACTACTACGAGATCGAGGGCGCCACCGTACGGGAGGCGCCCGACCCGGCGCCCCGCCTGTACTTCGGCGGGTCGTCGGGCGCCGCCGGGCCCGTGGCGGCGCGGCACGCGGACGTCTACCTCACCTGGGGCGAGCCACCTGAGCAGGTGCGCCAGAAGATCGAGTGGGTGCGGGAGCTGGCCGCGAGGGAGGGCCGTACGCTCCGGTTCGGCATCCGGCTGCACGTCGTGACCCGTGACTCGGCCAAGGACGCCTGGACGGCCGCGAACCGGCTGCTGGACGACCTCGACCCGGCCGAGATCACCGCCGCGCAGCAGAACCTGGCCCGCAGCGAGTCGGTCGGCCAGCAGCGGATGCGCACCCTGCACGAGACCTTCCGCAAGGGCGGGTCCAGCCACGACCTGGAGATCCACCCGAACCTGTGGGCGGGCGTCGGCCTGGTCCGCGGCGGTGCCGGCACCGCGCTGGTCGGCAGCCATGCCCAGGTGGCCGAGCGGATCGAGGAGTTCGCCGCGCTCGGCATCGACGAGTTCGTCCTCTCCGGCTACCCGCACCTGGAAGAGGCGTACTGGTTCGGCGAGGGCGTCCTGCCCGAGCTGACCCGCCGCGGACTCCGGGAGGTGGCCGCATGACCGAGCGGGGCGAGGTTCTGAACGGCCGGCCGGCCGTGGGCCCGGACGAGGTTCCCGGGCGCCGCGGCCCGAAGGTCGTCGTGCTGGTCGGCAACCCCCGCCCGGCGTCGCGCACGCACGCCGTCGCCGACCGGGTCGCGCGGGCCATCGCGCCGGGCGTCCGGCCCGAGACCGTGGACCTGACCGAGCTCGCCGATCGCCTGTTGAGCCGGGACCCGGGCCCGCTCCTGGACGAGGCGGTGTCGCGGGTGACCTCGGCGGACCTGCTCGTCGTGGCCAGCCCTACGTACAAGGGGACCTACACGGGCCTGCTCAAGTCGTTCCTCGACCGGGTGCCGTCCCTGGCCGGCGTGACGGCGCTGCCGCTCCTGGTGATGGGGTCGCCCCGGCACGCGCTCGCGGTCGAGGTGCACCTGCGGCCTCTCCTCGTCGAGCTCGGCGCGACCGTTCCCACCCCGGGGCTCGCCGTGGTCGAGGCCGACATCGACCGCCTGGACGAGGTCCTGGCCGGATGGGCCGCCGCCGTACGGCTCCCCGAAGCAGTCCGGTGACCCGGTTCGGAGGCGAAGTCGATGGGCACGCGCGTGAGCCAGCGACCGGTGGTCGATGGCGCGAGCTTCCGGCGGGCCGTGGGCCGGCACGCCGCCGGGGTGGTGGTCGTGACCGGTCCCGGCCCGGTGGGCCTCACGGCCACATCGTTCACCTCGGTCAGTCTCGACCCGCCGCTGGTGTCGTTCTGCGTGGGACGCGCCTCGACGGCCTGGCCGCACCTGCGCGACGCCGCGACGTTCGCGGTGAACGTGCTCGCCACCGACCAGACGGAGATCGCGTCCCGGTTCGCCGGGCCCGGCGGTGGCCGCTTCGCCCCACCGGCCTCCTGGCGCCCGGGGCCGGGTGAGGTGCCGATCCTGAACGGCACCGCGGCCCACCTGCTGTGCGAGCCGTACGACACGGTCGCGATGGGAGATCACTGGCTCGTGGTGGGCCTGGTCGTCGAGACCGGCGTCGGCCCGCCGGGCGCTCCCCTGCTCTACCATCGCGGCCGGTACGGCCGGTTCACCGCACACAACAGGTGACTGACATATTCACTGCAAGTTTCAATGACAGTGGGATTCGTGAAATCGTCGTCACGCTGTGTCGTTCGCCGTATGGTAGAGGCCACCTGCCGACGTAGCGCGGGAGGAGGCACATGGAGCCCTGGTTCGCCCGAAGATCCGTCGGAGAGCTGCTTCCCGGAGACCACGCCTGGTTCTCCTACGCCGACCAGGAGGAGCACGACCACGTCATCGGAGCCTTCCTCCGTGACGGACTGGCCGGTTCCGACAAGGTCATCTACATCACCGACGCCGGCGCGCGGGATCTTCCCGACCTGCGGGCGCGCTACCGGCTGGAGCCTGAGACCTATCTGCGCAGCGGGCAGTTGGCGATCCTCCCGCAGGCGGAGACCTGCCTGACCCGCGGGGTGTTCGACCCGGCGCGGATGACGACGACGCTGCGGGAGGCCCTCGACCGGGCGGAGACCGAACGGTTCCGCGGTGTCCGGGTCACCGTCGACATGACGTGGGCCTTCCGGCAGGAGAGCGGACGCGACGGCCTCCTGGAGTGCGAGGCGCGGGTGGACGCGGCGATCTCGCCCAGCACGATGGCGATGGCGATCTGCCAGGTCGACGCGCGCTCCTGCACGCCTGAGGAACTCACCGCGCTGAAGGAGAGGCACGAGGTGCTCGTGGGCGCCGATCCCTACTTCGACGACGGAGTGCTGAGCATCACCCCGACGTTCCATCCCCGTGGCCTCCGGCTCAGCGGCGAGTTGGACGGCGCGCGGCACGCCGTGTTCGGCGAGTCGCTGCGGAAGGTCGTCGATCGGGGCGGCGAGGTGCACCTGGATCTCACCGACCTGCGGTTCATCGACCTCGGCGCGCTCAGCATGATGGCCGGCGCGGCAATGCACCTCGGTGCGCGGGTGGTCCTCGACAATCCCTCGATCTACCTGACGGATGTCGTCGACCTGGTAAGCAGCCGGCTGCTGCCCTGGCTGGAGATCGGCGACGGTGAGGCCCGATGACGCAACTCATCCATCAGATCCTGATGTACGACAACGAGAAGGACATCCTGGACACGGTCGTGCCGTTCCTCCAGGAGGGGCTCGGCGCGGGCGAGGCCGTGCTGACCGTCGGCACGGCCCCCAGTCTCTCCTGCCTGCGTCAGGCCCTGGGCGCCGACTCCGACGCCGTCGAGTTCGCCGACTCCGCCTCCTGGTACGTCCAGCCGACGCGCACGATCGCCAACTACAGCTCGTTCATCGCCGAGAACGCCACCGCCCGGGTCAGGGTGGTCGCGGAGCCGGGCTGGGAGACGGGGACGCCGGCTGAGATCGCCGAGTGGACGAGGTATGAGTCGATCATCAACGAGGCGTTCGCCGACGTCAGCGCCTCGGTGCTGTGCCTGTACGACCGGCGCACCACGCATCGGGGACTGCTCGACGGGGCGCTGCGCACCCACCCCCAGATCGTCGAGGGGACCTGCCCCCGCTGCAACGACGCCTACCTCGACCCGGCCACCGTCCGCGCGCGCGTCGACCGCGATCCCCTGCCGCCCCCGCCGCCCGGCGCGGTCCGGCTACCGATCGACGACGACGACCTGAGCACGCTGCGCTCGTTCCTCGCCGGCCACGCCCGCCATCACGGCATGTCCCGCCCCCGGGTGAACGACCTCCTGGTGGCGGCGACGGAGGTGGCCACCAACGCGATCCGGCACGGCCGCCATCCGATCGGCTGCCAGCTGTGGCGGGAGGACGACGACCTGATCGTCGAGGTGACCGACGCGGGCCACTGGCAGCCGGACCCGGTCCCCGGCTTCGTGCCCCCCGATCCCGCGTCCCTGTCGGGATTCGGGCTGTGGGGCGTTCGCATGCTGTGCGCGCTGGTCCAGTTGCGCACCGGCCCGACGGGCACCATTGTCCGGCTGCACGTCCCCTGCCGTTAGCCCGGGCGCCCCTGCCGTCAGCCGAGCATCGCCGCCGTCAGCCGGGCGCCGCCGCCGTCAGCCGAGCATCGCCGCCGTTAACCGGGCGTCACCGCCGTCACGGCGGGCACCGCGGTCGGCGACAGGAGCACCGGCACCTGCGGCTCCGTCCTCGATCGCGCGACCTGGCCGATGCCCACCCCGGCCAGGATGACGACGGCCACGACGATCACCATGATGACTGTGGTCATCCACATGATTGTGGCAGATCACCGTCCCGTCGGCCGGGGGGCCGAAGACGACCTCACCGTGGACGACGGACTCGGCGTCCCGGCCGCGGTGCGGGTAGGCCGCGGGGTCGGCCGGGCCGACGGGGTGCGCCGCTCTGGCCTCGTGGCCCGCTGCCTCGGACGGACCGGGCGCACCGACGGCTCCGGCGAGGGTGTCACCACGGTCGTCGCGGACGGCGGAGCGACCGGCACGCTGTGATCGCTCGGTTCGGCCGGGTGATCCGGCCGGAGCAGGCCCCATGTGACCAGGGCGATCGCCGCGACCGCCGCCGCCGCGAGCAGCATCCGCGGCCACCCGGGAACGGCCCGCGCGGGCCGCGCGGTGTTCCGGAGCCGGTCGATCAGCTCGGCGTCCGGCCGGACGCCCTCGGCCGCGCGCCGGTAGTGGTCGCGGAGCAGGGCGTCGAGATCATCGCTCATGAGCCGCTCCTTCCTCCGCCAGTTGCCGCCGTAGCGCCGTCATCGCCCGTGACGTGTGGCTCTTCACCGTTCCCCGGGAGATGCCGAGCGCCTCCGCGATCTCCTGCTCGCTGAGATCACACCAGTAGCGCAGCACCACCACGGCCCGCTGCTTGACGGGCAGGGCCGCGAGGACGTCGTCGAGCGGGGTTCCCGCCGCGTCGTGCGCCTCGCGCGCCCCGGTCAGGCGATCGACGTCGATCGTTCCGCCGACCGGCAGATCGGGTCGCCTCCTGCGGCGTTTGTGGTGGTCGATGGCCAGGTTGACGAGCACCTTCCGCGCGTACGCCTCCGGCTGGTGCCCGCCGCGCAGGATCCGCGTCCACCGCCGCGCGACCCGCTCGTACGTGATCTGAAGGAGGTCCTCGGCGAGGTGGCGGTCGTAGACGAGGAACACCGCGGTGCGCAGCAGGCGCCCCGCGGAGGCGATGACGAACTCGTCGAACGTGAGCTCGTCTCCACTCACTCCGCGGGCCTCCTCTCGGCTCAGGATGGACAGTGTCCCGCCTACCCCACTGCCTTCGGGCGCGGGCAGTAGGAGGGCACCGGCGTCGCCGCCACGGGCCGGTGCGACGGCCGGGCCGTCGAAGTGGGCGTCGGATGGGGCTTCGCCGGGACCGGCGCGGTGCTCGTCGGCCGGGGCTCCGGCCGCGCGGTGCTCGTCGGCCGAGGCTGCGGCCGCGCGGTGGTCGCGCACGTCGGCACGGGACGCGGTACGTCCGTCGGCACGGGCCGGGGTTCAGTGCTCCGGGTCGGCCGGGGAGAGGGCTGCACCGGCACCGGCTGCCGAGAGGTCGGGGTCGGGGCGACCCGGGAGGAGTCGGCGACGTTCTTCACCCCGTGGCCCGAGCCCCCGGCAAGGGCGGTGCCGCCCGCCCACACCCCCGCCAGCACGGCGACGGCCGCGCCGGCCCCCGCGAGGGTCAAGGTGGTCCGGCGGCGTCTGCGATCGGTCATGGCAAGATCCCTTCGTTTCCGTACACCCCCATCAACCCCGCCTCCGGGCCGATCGGTTGTCACGGTCTTTGACGGAGTCCGCGCGACCGGTCAGGCTTGTCCCGATGGAGCCCTCCGACTTCCTCACCCGGCTGCGGGCCGAGAGCGCGCACCTCGCCGCGTTCGCCGCCGATCGCGACCTCGGCGCGCCCGTCCCCACCTGCCCCGGTATGAACGTCGGCGAGGTCGTCCGGCACCTCGGCAGCGTGCACCGCGCGGTGATCGACTGGGTGCGCGCGCAGCGCCGGCCCGAGGACTGGGACCGCCGACCGGACGACGGCGACGTGATCCGCTGGTTCCGCGCGGGCGCCGCCGACCTGCACGACGAGCTCGGCCGGCGGTCTCCGGACGAACCCTGCGACACGTGGTCCCCGGAGGACCGTACCGTCGGTTTCTGGTGGCGGCGGATGGCGCACGAGACCACCGTGCACCGGGTCGACGTCGAGGCGGCGTACGGCCCGATCGGCCCGGTCGACGCGGAGTTCGCCGCCGACGGCGCCGACGAGGTCCTGTCGCTCTACCTCGTCCAGCGGTTCGGCCGCGGCGGCCGAGGGCGGCCCGCGGCCGCCCGTACCGTCGGTGTCGCCGCCGGATCCCGGGTATGGCGGGTGACCTTCGGCCCCGCGTCCGCCGAGGTGACCGCCGAGCTGCCCGATGACGCGGACGCCGTGGTGATCGGCGATCCGGCCGCCGTCTACCTGTGGCTGTGGGGCCGCCGGGGCGACGACGCGGTCCGCGTGTGCGGCGACCGCGGGGCGGCGGCGGACCTGCGCGCCGCCCTCGCCGCCGCCACCGGCTGAGGACCTCCGGCCCCGGTGTCGACCGTGAGGGTCATTCCTTGGCGAACCGTTAGCGGGCCGCCGCACCGGGAATGGCATCGGCATGGGGGACGGGCCGGTGTACGGCCTCGACGACGGGGTGACCGTGGGCGTGGAGGAGGAGTTCCTCCTCGTGGACGCGGAGACGCGGCGGACCGTGCCGCGGGCGGCGGCCGTACTGGCCCGCGCCCCGGAGGCCGGCGTCGATCTCACGCCCGGCGGCGGGCTGTACGGCGAGCTGCTCACCGCCCAGGTCGAGGCCGCGACCGGAACCTGCACCACGCTGGACGCCCTGCGCGACCAACTGTGCGACGGCCGGCGCCGGCTCGCCGTCGCGGCGGACGCCGAGGGCGCGCGGTTGATCTCGTCGGGGACCGCCGTGCTGCCCGGGGACGCCGTCCCGGTGGCCCCCGGTGAGCGGTTCGCGGAGATCGCCGAACGGTACGCCGGCGTGGTGGCGGACTACCAGGCGTGCGGGTGCCACGTGCACACCGGCGTGGCCGACCGGGAGACGGCGATCGCGGTGGTCAACCACCTGCGGCCCTGGCTGCCGACGCTGGTGGCGCTGGCGGGGAACTCACCGTTCGACCACGGCCGGGACTCGGGGTACCAGAGCTGGCGGATGCTCGATCAGGCGCGCTTCCCCGGCTCCGGGGTGCCGCCGTGGTTCCCCTCGGCCGCCGCCTACGACCGGCAGGTGGCTCGGCTGGTCGAGGCCGGCGCGCTCATCGACGAGCGCATGTCCTTCTGGCTCGCCCGGCCGTCGCCGCGGCTGCCGACCGTCGAGGTCCGTGCCGGAGACGCCGCCACCACCGTCGACGAGGCGGTGCTGCAGGCGGCCCTCGTCCGCGCCCTGATCCGTACGGCCCTGTCCGACCTGCGGCGGGGCCGGGAGGCACCCGCCGTCGACGACCAGCTCTGCGCCGCCGCGACGTGGACGGCGGCCCGGTACGGCCTCGACGGTCCCGGGGTGCATCCGGTCGAGGAACGCGCGGTACCGGCGACGCGGCTGCTCCGGGAGATGCTCGACCGGGTCCGCCCGGCGCTCGAGGCGTCGGGCGACCTCGCGCGCGTACGCGCCGTCCTCGCCTGGCTGGCGCGGCACGGCTCCGGTGCGCTGCGCCAGCGCGCCGCCGCCGCGTACGGCCTGGGCGCGGTGGTGGACGTGCTCGCCGAACAGACGGCCGGCCCATGCCGAGAGGACGTGACGGAGGTCCCATGACCGAGCGAAGCGAGGGAATCGGGAAGCGCAACGCCCTGGTCATGGGGCCGACGAAGGAGATCCCATGACGCTGGAGGCCACGATGCCCGAGCCGCGCGGGCCCCTGTCGGAGACCGTGACGGTCGCGCTGGCCGGCGGGCCGCCGCCGACGGCGTCGCCGGAGGCGGTCCGTGCCGCCGAGCCCTTCGGCGAGGATCTGCACCTGGCGCTGTACGTCTGCTACGAGCTGCACTATCGCGGGTTCGACGGGGTGGACCCGCGCTGGGAGTGGGATCCGGAGTTGCTGCGGCTACGGCGGCGGCTGGAGGATCGCCTCCTGCCGGCCCTGCGCGCGGTGTGCCCCGGGGGGACCGACGCGGGGACCGCGCTGGGCGGGCTGCTCGTCGAGGACCCCGACGCCTACGGCGTCTCGCACCACCTGCTCGACGCGGGGCGGTGGTGGGAGATGCGCGAGTACCTGGCGCATCGCTCGATCTACCACCTGAAGGAGGCCGATCCGCACGCGTGGGTGATCCCGCGGCTGCGCGGCGAGAGCAAGGCGGCGCTGGTCGCCGTCGAGTTCGACGAGTTCGGCGGCGGGCGGGGCGAGCGGATGCACGCCAAGCTGTTCGCGGACCTCTTGGACGGCGCCGGGCTGGACTCCCGGTACGGCCACTATCTGGATCACGCGCCCGCCCGGACGCTGGCCACCGTGAACCTCATGTCGCTGTTCGGCCTGCACCGGGCCTTGCGCGGGGCTCTCGTCGGGCACTTCGCCGCCGCGGAGATCACTACCCCGCCGAACGCGGACCGGATGGCGCGGGCCCTGACCCGCCTGGGCGCGGGGCCGGAGTGCACGCGGTTCTTCACCGAGCATATCGAGGCCGACGCCGTACACGAGCAGGTCATGCGCCGGGACGTGATCGGCGACCTGCTGTCCCGGGAGCCGGAGCTGGCGGCCGACGTCGTGCTCGGGATCCAGGCCACCGCGTATCTCGAGGACCGGCTCAGCGATCACCTGCTGGAGTGCTGGCGATCAGGCCGTACCTCCCTGCGGCGCCCGCTCCCCTGATCCCCGCTGCCGGCGGCGGTGGCTGGTGTCGCACAGCGGGTACCGGCGGCTGCGCCGGCACGCGCATACGGCGACCACGAAACGATCGCAGTACAACGTCGTGCCGGCGTCGGTGACCAGCTCCACCGGCCCCTCGATGAGGACCGGGCCGCCGGGCACGACGACCACGCGACGCGGCTCCCGGCCGGGTCGCCCGTCCGGATGCTCAGCTCTGGTCGGCACGGACCACCACCAACTCCTCGTGTCGCTGACCCGGGCGGATCAGCCCCTGTTCCTCCAGGAACGCCGCCCGCGACCGCATCACCGGCCCGAACGGCTGCCTCCACCGCGCGACGACCGACGCCTTCAACCCACCGCCGCGCAGCGAGTTCAGCGTCGTCTCCACCCCGCACAGCACCGACTGGACCATCAACAGCGTTCCCCCGACGGCCAGCGTCCCCGGCACGCGGGCGCAGATCCGATCGATCACCGCCCGGCCCCGCCGTCCCGCGTCGAACGCCCGGCCGCGTACGCCGCGCGGCGCGCCCGCGCTCGGCACGTACGGCGGGTTGGCCACGATGACGTCGAACACCTCATCCGCGACCGGCTCGAACAGATCGCCTCGAAGCACCCGCACCGGCACACGTCGCAGCCGGGCGTTCATCCACGCCGTCAGGACGGCGCGGCCCTCGACGTCCACGGCCGTCACCGCTTCGGCGCCGGCGTACGCGGCGACGATCGCCAGCGCACCGGTCCCGGTGCACAGGTCGAGCACCCGGGAGCCCTGCAGCCTGCCACCGCACAGCTCTCTGGCCAGCAGGAACGTGTCGCTTTGCGGCCGATATACCCCGAGGGGCCGGAACATCCACATCGTGGTCGCCTATCCGGTTGATCGACGTCGCGGGCCGCCGGCCTCCGGCACCATCGCCGGCGCGGCAGGCATTCCACGCGAGATGGAGTGCACTCTCTTAGGCCGCCCCGCCCAGATCCTCTTCCAGGAGCGGGCAGTGGTCCGGTCGGCGGCGACGGGTGCCCGGCTGGAAGCGGGACTCGTCCATGTGGCGCAGGCCCTCTTCGCCGTCGGCGCGCGCCGTCGGCGCGCCCCTTTCGCGGGCCTTATGCAACTTTGTTCCCCCGACAACGCCCCGCCTCACCTGCGCACCGGGAACCGGTGGCGACCGGAAGGCTCGGAGAACGAGACGATCTCAGGATGATTTATCCCGGATGATGACGCTTTGCCAGAGCCGCCATCGAAGCTTTACCGAGCCATCCGCCCGCCCCGCATTCGCGGATTGAGCCGGAACCGCGGCGGCCAGGGCCAGGTCGTCGCGGTGAGGATCGCCCTGGTCAACTCCTCCGGATCGAGCGCCTCCACCAGCCGCCATCCCACCGGAGGCGGCACGAGTGCCCACCAGGAGCCGGTGTACGAGCCGTACCAGATCACCATTCCCGGGAATCTGCGGCGGAGCACGCCCAGCGCGCTCTCGCTCACGCCCGTGGGTCCGGCCGCCCGGCCAGATACCCCGTGATCTGGGCCGCCGCACCCGCCGGGTCGTCCGTCGCGTGACGCACCTCATCGGTACGACGCCAGACGAACGACCCGTTCCTGACCTCGATCCACACCCGTTCGCCGGTGAGGCCGGCGCGGACCGAAAGGGCCGGCCGGGCGTCGCTCAGCCCGACGTACAGTCCCGAGCCGGCCAGTTCTTCACAGAGCTCGACGAGGAGCCTGAGTTTTGCTTCGCGCCCGAATCCTGCGCTTTCACCGTGCGGATTCTCCGGGGGGATCTCCATGGCACCTTCCCTGCTCCGCCGCTTGACGGCGGCCTCCGTTGCTTGTTTGCCAACGGCAAGAGAAGCTGTTTCCACCAAACGTAACGACCCCCGAGCCACACTCCTTCTCTCCCCTTCTTTTTGGTGGAGGACTAAATGCCGGAAATGAGCACAACGCCGAATATTCAGCTCACCGCTTGGCGGGAGGCACAGGGCGACGGCGGCTGGAGTCGCGCCCAGATGGCGACCGCCGTGAACGGCACACCGACGGGCATCGCAGAGGGGCTGATGTGCGACGAGGAGCGCATCCGCCGTTGGGAGCGCGGGGGGGTGCTGTGGCCGCACCGGCCGTACCGCCAGGCTCTGGAGGAGCTGACCGGGTTGTCGATGGAGGAGCTCGGTTTCGTCCCGCCGAGCAGGCAGCGGGAGCGGCGCATGGTCGCCGCGCGCATCCTTCCTCAGGACGCGCTGCGAACCGAGGCCGAGCTGTTCAGCACCATGGAGCTGGCCAGGATCGCCGACGTCTCGCACATCGGGTCGGGCACCGTCGAGGCGATCCAGGAGGCGGTGGAGCTGCTGTGCCGCGCATACCCCAACACGCCCGCGCGGCTCCTGCGCGACCGTGTCAAACAGCGACTCTCATACGTCCTCGGCCTGCTGAACGGACGCCTGACCCTCGCCCAGCACCGCGAGATCCTCATCCAGGCCGGCTGGCTGGCCGCGCTGCTCGGCTGCCTGCATTACGACCTCGGCGAGCGCGAGCACGCCGAGGCCGCACGGCTTGGCGCTCTGCAGATGGGCAGACAGGCCGAGCACGGTGAGCTCGAGGCGTGGGCGCACGAAATGGCGGCCTGGTTCGCCCTGACCGAGGGCCGCTACGAGGACGTCCTCGAAGCCGCCGAGCGCGGCAAGGCCGTTGCGGGTACCAGCAGCGCACTGGTCCAGCTCACCCTGCAGGAGGCCAAGGCCCACGCCCGGTTGCAGCACCGCCGGGAGGCGGCTGCGGCCCTCGAGCAGGGGGCTGCGCTGCTCGCCAAGCTGCCGACCCCCGTACACCCGGACAACCATTTCGTCTTCGACAACACTAAGTGGATCTTCTACGCCGCCACCGTCTACGCGTGGCAGGGCCACGATGCCCGCGCCGAGGAGCACGCCCGGGAAATCCTGGCCCGCCACACCCGCTCGGACGGCACCACGAACGCCCCGATGCGGGTCGCCAACGCCCGCCTCGACCTCAGCCTCGTACACGCGCGTCGCGGCGATCTCGACGCGGCGGTCGAGGAGGCGATAACGGCGTTCGGGTACCAGCGCAGGAGCCTGACCGACCTCATCAATCGCGGTCAGGACCTGAACCGCATTCTCCGGAAGCGGTATCCGGGCGAGCGGCGGGCCGCCGAGTTTCATGAGCGGCTGATGACCGCGCAGCGGGCACTGGCGGAGGACCGACCAGATCTCCTGTAGCGGCCCAGCTCTACTTCTTGGTGCAGGTCAGGAGGAGGGCGCCGTTGGCGAAGGTGCGAGTGTCGGCCGGTGACCACGCCTGGAGGCCCCCCGCCGCCCCGAGTCGCGCGAGGGTGCTGACCCGCACCATCCGCGCCGACGTCGAGGCGAACATCGCCTACCACCTGGACTCCGGGCCGCCCGGGAACGGCACGACGGTGGTCACGCTCTATCCGGCGATGAAATGGCTGATCGTGGAGCGGCTCACCCTGCCGGAGGTGTTGCCCGAGGCGGAGGTCGAGGCGCTGATCACGAGCGTCGTGGAGCGCGCTGCCGCTCGACGAGGGGGCCGCGAGCCGGTGAGGCCTCAGCCCGCGTGGTCCGCCCGCGTGCGGATGCGGTCCGCGAGGGCGGTGAACGCCTTGCCGCGGTGGCTGATGGCGTCCTTCTCCTCGGGGCCCAGCTCGGAGTTCGTACGGGTGTCGCCCTCGGGGACGAAGATCGGGTCGTAGCCGAAGCCGTTCGTGCCGCGCGGCGCGTCGATGATGACACCGTCCATGTGCGCCTCGACGGTGTCCTCCTCGCCGGACGGCCAGACGATGGCCGCCGCGCACACGAACCGGGCGCCCCGGTGCTCGGGCGCGACGTCGGACAGCTGGCCGAGGAGCAGGTCGAGGTTGGCCTGGTCGTCACCGTGCCGGCCGGCCCAGCGGGCGGAGAACACCCCGGGCATGCCGTTCATGGCGTCGACGCACAGCCCGGAGTCGTCCGCGACGGCGGGCAGCCCGGTGTGCGCCGCGATCGCGCGGGCCTTGAGCAGGGCGTTGCCCGCGAACGTCAGCTCGGTCTCGGGGACCTCCGGCGCGTCCGGGAACTCCTCGAGGCCGACGACGTCGATGCCGTCGAGGATCCGGCGCAGCTCGGCGACCTTTCCCTGGTTGCGGGTGGCGAGCACGACCTTCATGACCCGAGTGCCTCCTGCTGGATGCGGGTGAGCTCGGCGCAGCCGCCGGCCGCGAGGTCGACGAGGGCGTCGAGCTCGGCACGGTCGAACGGCTGGCCCTCGGCGGTGCCCTGCACCTCGACGAAGCGGCCGTCGCCGGTGCAGACGACGTTCATGTCGGTCTCGGCGGCGACGTCCTCCTCGTAACACAGGTCGAGGCGGGGCTCGCCGTCGATGACGCCCACGCTGACGGCCGCGACGGAGCCGACGAGCGGGCTGGACCTGACCAGCCTGCGCTCGCGCATCCAGGCGACCGCGTCGGCGAGGGCGACGTACGCGCCGGTGATCGCGGCGGTGCGGGTGCCGCCGTCGGCCTCGAGCACGTCACAGTCGAGGATGATGGTGTTCTCCCCGAGCGCCTTGTAGTCGACGCAGGCCCGCAGCGAGCGGCCGACGAGACGCGAGATCTCGTGCGTGCGGCCGCCGATCTTGCCCTTGACCGACTCGCGGTCGTTTCGGGTGTTGGTCGCGCGCGGCAGCATGGCGTACTCCGCCGTCACCCAGCCGAGCCCTGAGTCACGGCGCCAGCGCGGCACACCGGTCTGGACGGACGCGGCGCACAGCACCCGCGTGCGGCCGAACTCCACCAGGACGGAGCCCTCGGCGTGGGAGAGCCAGCCACGCTGGATGCGGACGGGACGTAGCTGGTCGGCTGACCGACCGTCGGGGCGAGCCATGGGCCCAACCCTATCCAGACCTTGGAGGGCCCCGGCGCCTCAACGGCGGGTACGACGGACGTCGACCGCGGACCGAGGCACCGGCCGCGCGCGTCATAACTCATATCCGCCGCGCGTCACACCTCGTACGCGCCGCACGGGTCACAGGTCGTACGCGCGTCACAGGTCGTAGGCGGCGCCTTGGCGGGCCAGCTCGATCTCGCCGCGGAATCCGCCCGCGCCGGCCTCGGCCAGGACGGTGGCCGGATCGTTCCAGGGCACCAGGTGGGTGAGGACCAGCCGCCCGACGCCGGCCCGTGCCGCGTGTTCCGCCGCCTGCCTGCCGGTCAGGTGCCCTTGCGTCGGGTCGTACCGTTCCTGGAGGAAGGACGCCTCGGCGAGCAGGAGGTCGGCGCCCTCCGCGAGCGTCACGAGCGCGTCGGACTCCCCCGTGTCGCCGGAGTAGGCCAGCGTCCTCCCCTGGTGCTCCAGCCGGAAGCCGTACGCCTCGACGGGGTGGTTCACGCGTGCGGCCGTCACGGTGAACGGTCCGACCCGCAGCGTCCCGGGACGCAGGGTGCGAAAGTCGAACACCTCGTTCATCCCGGGATCGAGCGGAAGGTCGTACGCGCGGGCCATCCGTTCGGCGGTGCCCGCGGGCCCGTGAACGTCGATGCGTGGCCAAGGACCCCCGGCGCCGTATTTGCGGGCGACGTAGTAACCGCACAGGTCGAGACAATGGTCGGCGTGCAGATGCGAGAGCAGGATCGCGTCGATCGCATAAAGGTCGATATGGCGCTGCAAAGCCCCCAAGGCGCCGTTCCCCAGGTCGAGTAGCAGTGCGAAGCCGTCCGCTTCGACCAGGTAGCACGACGCGGGACTCGTCGGCCCGGGAAAGCTGCCCGAACAACCGACCACGGTGATCCGCAAGTATCGCCCTCTCGTCAGGCCCTCGTCCACCACGTCGTCATCGAGCTTAGCCTGGACCCTCCGCCCACGCGATCAGACACAGGAGTGCCGATGCCCATCGAGATCGAACGGAAGTTCCTCCTCGCGGCCACACCCGATTGGAACCATCCCCTTCTGCGCTCCGCGACGGTAATAGGTTTCGAACAGATCTACCTCAAGGCGGACGGCGCCGAAGAGGAGAGAATCCGGCGGAGCCGGCGCGACGGAGTCGACAGCTACCATTACGCCCACCTCCGCCCGTTGAGCAAGGGCACCCGCGAGGTGATCGAGAAGGAGATCGACGCCGGCGAATACGAGCGACTGCGCCTCCGACGCGACCCCACGCGGCAGATCATCATCAAGGACCGCCACTGCTTCACCTGGCAGGGGCGATTCTTCGAACTCGACGACATCCAGCAACCCGTGACCAGGAGATGCCTCCTCCTGGAGGTCGAGATCGACCGCCTCGCCGAGGAGGTGCCCCTTCCGGACTTCCTCCGTTACGAGCGGGAGGTCACCGGAGAGACCCGATACTCGAACGCGGCGATAGCCCTGGGGTGAACGGGAACGCCGAGCCGGGTACCGCGTCTGTTCGTTCCTAGATCTCGTAGACGGCGCCCGGCTGGGCGAGTTCTATCCTGCCGCGGAAGCTGCTGTCCTTCGCCTCCGACAAAGACAGCGCCGGGTCGTTCCACGGCAGAAGATGGGTGAGGACGAGGGTGTCGGCGTCGGCCTTCGCGGCGTGCTCGGCGGCCTGGCGCGCGGTGAGGTGCTGCGCGGCGAGGGGCAGGTCGGGGCGCTCGATCCAGGCGGCCTCGCACAGGAAGAGGTCGGCGTCACGGGCGAGTTCGATCAGGGCGCTCGATTCCGCGGTGTCTCCGGAGTAGGCGACCGTGCCGCCTTGGTGCTCGATGCGGAACCCGAAGGTCTCCACGGGATGGTTCATCTGGGCCGTCGTCACGGTGAAGGGCCCGATGGTGAAGGTCGAGGGTCGCAGCGTGTGGAAGTCGAAGGTCTCCCGCATGCCCGGCTCCGGATCGAGCCCGTAGGCGCCGGCCAGATGCTCGGCGGCGCCGGCGGGTCCGTAGACCGGGATCACCGGCTGTTTCCCATGGGGCGCGAACGTCCGGGCGATCCAGTAGACGCACAGGTCGAGGCAGTGATCTGGATGGAGATGGGAGACGCAGATGGCGTCGATGTCGAGAAAGGGGTGGTGACGTTGCAACATCCCGACCGAGCCGCTGCCGAGGTCGAGGAGCATCGCGAAGCCGTCGGCCTCGACCAGGTAACAGGATGCCGGGCTGTCGGGTCGGGGAAAACTGCCAGAACACCCAATGACCGTAAGCCGCACCACGACCTCCTTAAACCGTATGCATACCGCTGACCGGGGCGGATTCGACGAGCCCGATCTCCGGGCCGAGGAAGCGGCGGCCGAGGACGCCGAACGGCGCCGGGTCTCCGGTCGCCCGGAACCGGTGGCGGGGCTCCGGGGAGCCCTCCGCACGGGCCAGGCGGCGGTCGTGCAACACCCGGTAGACGTCCTTGGCGGTCTCGTCGGCGCTTGATACGAGGGTTACCCCGTCACCGGCGACATATGAGATGGCACCGGCCAGCAACGGGTAATGCGTGCAGCCGAGGATGAGTGTGTCGCACCCCGCGTCGAGGATCGGCTCGAGATAGCCTCGCGCGACGTCGAGGAGTTCGTCGCTCATGGTGATGCCCCGCTCCACGAACTCTACGAAACGCGGACACGCCACACTTGTCAGTGTCACATGAGGCGCAGCGGCGAACGCGTCATCATATGACCGGCTGGTCACGGTCGCACGAGTCGCCACCAGCCCCACGCGACCCGTACGACTGGCGCTGACGGCGGCGCGCACGGCCGGCAGGATCACCTCGACGACCGGGACGTCGTAGCGCTCCCTGGCGTCGCGCAGCACCGCGGAACTGGCGCTGTTGCAGGCGATCACGAGCATCTTCACGCCCTCGGCCACGAGGTGGTCGAGCACTTCGAGGGCGTAGGCGCGCACCTCGGCGATCGTCTTCGGGCCGTACGGGAACCGCGCGGTGTCGGCGACGTACAACACGGATTCGTTCGGCAACTGGTCGAGGATGGCGCGGGCGACGGTCAGCCCGCCGACCCCGCTGTCGAAGATTCCGATTGGCGCGTCAGACATGATCCCAACAGGCTAAGAGACCATGAGCTGATCGCCGGGTGGATGCGCCGCACATCACACTGTGATTTCCGGCCCTTTACGACGCCCGCTTCCGGACCAGAGAAACCCAGGAGACGCGGCCGACGCGGAGCGCCCTCGCGGCCGTGGTCGACGCGGACGGCGGCAGTGACCGCGGGCGGTGTCGACGGCGGGGGGAAGGTGTCAGCGGCGGCTGCGGCCGGGACGGACGGCGTCAGCGGCCGCAGCCGGTGGCGGCGGCTGCGGCCGGCGCGGAGGGCGTCGGCAGTCGGCGCGGAGGGCGTCAGCGGCCGCGGCCGACGCGGGCGATCTGGCGGCTCTGCGCGACGAGCCGTCCGGCGGAGTCCCAGACCTCCACCTCCTCGTCGAACCACCCGTCGCTGACCAGCCGGGCGCGGCCGTGGAGAGCCAGCCAGCCCGGCGTGGGAACGGCCCGCATGTGCCACGTCAGCTCCACGGTCGGCGCCCAGCCACTCGCGCCGGCGTTGAGCACCACCGGCGGTAGGGCGTCGACCGCGAGGGCGAGGAGGATCCCGTCGGGTTCGTACGGCTCGCGCATCCGGAGATGCCCGCGCATCTCGGGAACCCCGCTGGGCCGCCCGTCGAGCCAGCCTATGGTGGCCGGGTCGTACCGCAGGTCGATCTGGCGGGCGAAGCCGTTGTTCGACGGGAATTCCGGGCACTCCTCGATCGGCGGAAGCTTCTCCTGCTCCACCGAGTAAACGGGAGCGGCGTCACCGTCGAGGGTTCCGGTGGTGATGAGCGACTCGACCAGGGCCTGATCGTTCTGTACGAGCGTGACGCGTGCCACCTCCGCCGTACGCCCGGCCTTCAGCGGCTCGACCCGGACCTCCGCGGGCCCGGCCTTCGACACGCGCAGGAAGCTCGCGCTGGTGGCGACGGGGTGCGGGTGCGAGGACTCCTCGAGTACCGCGCGCGTCATCACCGCCATCGCGTAGCCGCCATTGATCGCTTCTCCGATGCCGAAGTCCCCGTCCAGGTCGACGGCGTAGCGTCCCTCCGCCACCCGTCGCACGGTCGTGGCCGCCGCGAAGCCGCCCATTCCCCCACCCCAACCGCCGAATCGAATCACATTCGGTAATACCCTACCGGCCCGGTGGCGTACGAGCCGGACGAGGAGCTCAGATGGGACGATCGCCACATGTTCCGCCGCGCGTCGCGACTCAGCTCACCGCCCTCGCCGTCCGGGCGAGCACGCCGGCGCGAGAGGAGACGATCTTGCGCAGCGCCTGTTCCGCCGCCGCGTCGGCCGGAGTGACGGCGATCAGGTACTGGTCGGAGTTGTCGAGTGTGGCCAGGGTGGTGTAGCGGATCGTCAGGTCACCTCCGACCTCGTGGCGGACGCGCTTCGTACCGTGCGTGCGTTCCTGCACGGTGTGGTCGTTCCACCAGGCCGAGAACTCCTCGCTGTGATGGCGCAGCTCGCCGATCAGCGCGCGCAGCGGGGCATCGGCGCGGTGGCGCGCGAGGTTGGCGCGCAGGTTCCCGACGGTCTCTCTGGCGATCCTGGTCCAGTCCAGCTGCATCTCGCGGATCCGCGGCACGAGGAACAGCATGCGGGCGACGTTGGCGGTCTCACCGCTGCCGAAGTCCGCGCCGAACAACGCCGCCGCGGGTTCGTTCCGGGCCAGGACGTCGAAGCGGAAGTCCACGATGTAGGCGGGCAGCAGCGGCATCCCGTCCAGGAGCTCCTGAAGGTCGGCCCCGACCGGTGCGGGCCGGTGGCGGGACGGCGGGGCCTCTCCCCGCGCGATCAGGTGCAGGTGGTGCCGTTCGGACTCCGACATCCGCAGGGCTCGCGCCAGGGCGTCGAGGACGGCGGTGCCGGGCGAGCCCACCCGGCCCTGCTCCAGACGGGTGTACCACTCGACACTGATGGCGGCCGACTGGGCGACCTCCTGGCGCCGCAGACCCGGCGTACGGCGATGGCCCGCCGCCGGCAGACCGACGTCCTCCGGCCGTACGCGTGCCCGCATGACGCGCAGGAACTCCGCCAGTTCGGTGTTATGCCGACTCATCCGACTCACCCATGACCCGCATGATCCAAGAGGCCGGTGCGCCATGTCGATCGAGGAGCCTGGCACTGCGAGTACCAGCATCCTGGCGGCCTTCCTCCGGTCGGGTCCGCGCCGCGATCGTGGACGCACGATCGAAGGAGGCAGGAAATGAAGAGATCCGTTCGGACCTTCGCGACGGTGGCCGGTGCCGCCGTCCTGGTGGGATCGGCCGCGACGGCCGCCGCCGCGCACGATGGGCGTCACGGCCCGGCCGGCGACGGGGGTTACGGCTTCACCGTGATCCGCAAGGGCGTGCCGGACTCCGCCGAGCGGATGACGCTGACCAGCCCGGACGTCCGGGACGGCGGCGCCTTCCCGGCCGCGTCCTGGGCGAACTCGTTCGGCTGCTCGGCGGGTAACAGACCACTGCGCCTGACCTGGAGCGGAGCACCGGCGGCGACCCGCAGCTACGCGGTCACCATGTACGATCCGGACGCGCCATCCGGCAGTGGGTTCTGGCACTGGCTGGTCTGGGACATCCCCGCCGGCGACACCACGCTGGGCGCCAAGCCGCCGACGGGTGCCGTCTCCGGCACCAATGACGCCGGCGGCACCGGCTACCTCGGCCCCTGCCCGCCCGCCGGCGACATCGGGCATCGCTACCAGGTGACCGTGTACGCGCTGAACGTCTCCGGCCTGGATCTGCCGGCCGACACACCGCCCGCCGTCGCGACCTTCACCATGGGCCCCCACATCGTCGGGTACGGCCGTATCACCGCCACGGCTCAGCGGTAGGGCGCCGTCGCGCCCCGGGAGGGCGGCGGGTGAGAACGCTCCGGCAGGACTCAGAGCTCGGGATCGACCTCTTCCTCCTCCATGAGCCGGAGGTTGATGTCCTGCGCCCATTCGGCCGCGAACCGCTTCACCCGCCGCACCTCGTCCAGCGTCAGGCCGTAAGCCTCGAACTCCGAGTCGTTGCGCAGCTCTGCCGCTTCAAGTCGCGAGGCCAGGCGACGCAGTGAGAAGTCGGATTCATGCGAACGGCAGAGCCATTCGAGGCGCTCGAAGCTGTACTCCCCCGCGAGCGCTGCCGCGTCGATGAGGTCACGCGCTATGCCACGATCGTGCAGCGCTCGCATCTTCAGGCCGACTGCATCGTCGAAACCCAGCACGGGGCAGGAGTCCACGATCACGGGGCTGACGCGAAGGGTCGCCTTCATGAGATCGACTTCGCAGGACTCACTCGTCAGCGGATCTGTGACCACCAGCCGGGCGAACCGGTCGTTACCCGGAGCGGCGGCGACATCGAACCCCTTCGCCCGATAACCCGCCACCACGCGCAGTGTCAGTTCCTCGACCGGTAGGGGGTTCGCGGTCGCGAAGTCGATGTCCTTACTGGGTCGATCTACCAAGCCGTGGGCCTTCATCGCATAACCGCCTGCGAGGAATAACCCGTGCTCCTCGCAAAGGTCGAGCCCCGCCTCGATGAGTCGCCGGTGAAAGGGAGGGAAATCTATGCCCACGGCGACTCTTTCCAGCGGGCGAAGGCTGCTGCGAAGGCACCGGGAGACGCACCGATCCTGGCCAACTCGGGAAAACGGCCCTCCCATGCCTCCACGTAACCGTCGCCCAGCCTCCGGTGCAGAAGGGGCCACGCCTCGAGGAGGTAGTCGCCGTTGAGGAACTCCGGATAGTGCTTCTGCAGTCCCTGCACGATCACCAACTCGTAAAGCGCGACTCGCTGCGCGAAGCGCTCGATGTCGTAACGGGTGTGACCTGACCAGCAGAGATCCAGAGGGAGGTCGATGACGCCCTCGCGAGGACCGTGTAGGTCGGACAGGGAGCGGGGAATCCAGCGCGGCAGGTGCGCCGTCCAGCTCGGCAACGTCTCGGGCATACGGCCATTATGCCGAGCACACCGAACGTACGCGGGCGCTCACCGAAAGAGACGGCGAACGCCCGCGAGGCCGGTCAGGCCCAGAGCTGGCCTTCGAGGCGCTCCTCGGCCTCCTCGAGAGTGCCGCCGTACGCGCCCGTGGAGAGGTACTTCCAGCCGCCGTCGGCGACGATGAACGCGATGTCGGCGCGCTCGCCGGCCTTGACCGCCTTGTTCGCCATGCCGAGCGCGGCGTGCAGGGCGCAGCCGGTGGAGATGCCGGCGAAGATGCCCTCCCGCGCGAGCAGCTCACGGGTGCGCCGGAGCGCGTCCGCCGACGTCACGGAGTACCGCGTCGTCAGCACCGACTCGTCGTACAGCTCGGGCACGAAGCCCTCGTCGATGTTGCGCAGGCCGTACACCAGCTCGCCGTAGCGCGGCTCGGCGGCCACGATCGCGACGCCGGGCACCTGCTCGCGGAGGTACCGGCCGACGCCCATCAGCGTGCCGGTGGTGCCGAGGCCGGCGACGAAGTGGGTGATCGACGGCAGGTCATCGAGGAGCTCCGGACCGGTCGTCTCGTAGTGCGCCCGGGCGTTCGCCTCGTTGCCGTACTGGTAGAGCATCACCCAGTCGGGGTTCTCCTCCGCCAGCCGCTTGGCGACGCGCACCGCCTCGTTCGAGCCGCCGGCCGCCGGGGAGAAGATAATGCGCGCGCCCCACATCTCCAGCAGTTGCCGGCGCTCGGCCGAGGTGTTCTCCGGCATCACGCAGACGATGTCGTAGCCGCGGAGCTTCGCGACCATCGCCAGCGAGATGCCGGTGTTCCCGGAGGTGGGCTCCAGGATCGTACGGCCGGGCGCGAGCAGACCCTCCTTCTCCGCCTTCGCGATCATCCAGAAGGCGGGGCGGTCCTTGACCGAGCCGGTCGGGTTGCGGTCCTCCAGCTTGGCCCACAGCCGCACCTCGGGCGACGGCGACAGCCGTGGCAGGCCGACCAGCGGCGTACGGCCGAGGGAGTCGAGCAGGGAGTCGAAACGCACGTCAGCCGCCGGCGACGGCGGGCAACACGGTCACGGTGTCGCCGTCGGAGACCTTCGTGCCGAGGCCGCCCAGGAAGCGGACGTCCTCGTCGTTCAGGTAGACGTTGACGAACCGCCGCAGGCCCTTCTCGTCGACCAGCCGGTCGCGCAGGCCCGGGTGACGGGTCTCCAGGTCGGCGAACAGGTCGTCGAGCGTGGCGCCGCCACCCTCCACCGCCTTCGCCCCATCGGTGTAGTTACGCAGGATCGTCGGAATACGAACCTCGATCGCCATCGCGAGTGTGCTCCTTCGTCTTACGGTCCCGGCATGGCTCAACACGGCCGGATGCGCGGGGATTCCGGGCTCTGGGGGGTCAGCCCTGGCGACAGTCGTAGACGACTTCGGCGCGGCAGTGGCCGAAGAGGAAGTTCTGCACGGGCGTGACGACCGGGGTCGGGCGCTCCGTCATCGTCGTCACGGAATTAGTCTACCGAGTCGGGTTCGTACGACTCCACGACGCGGACCTCCTCCTCGTCCACCTCGCCGTCGACGATCCGGTAGGAGCGGAACTCCGTCTCGTCGTCGGCGCGGGTGGAGACCAGCACGTAGTGCGCGTTCGGCTCCGAGGCGTAGGAGATGTCGGTGCGGGAGGGGTAGGCCTCGGTCGCGGTGTGGGAGTGGTAGATGACGACCGGCTCCTCGTCGCGGTCGTCCATCTCGCGCCACACCTTGAACTGCTCCATCGAGTCGAATCGGTAGAAGGTCGGCGAACGCTCGGCGTTCGCCATCGAGATGAACCGGGTCGGCCGGTCCGAGCCCACGGCCCCGGCGACGACGCCGCACGCCTCGTCCGGGTGGTCGGCGCGCGCGTGCGCGACGATCTGGTCGACGATGGCCCGTTCGATGGTGAGCATGCGCAAAGCGTATCCACGGCGGGCCTCAGCGGGATTCGTGGCCCATGTGCAGCCGTACGACCGAGCCGCCGGCGCCGGACCGGATCTCCACGAGGTCGCACAGCTGCCGGACCGCCCACATGCCCGCCCCCACGGGCCGGTGCGGCGTGGGCGGGAAGTAGCCGAGGTACCGGTCGTCGAGCGCAACGCCGGCGTCGACGACGTCGCAGATCAGCCTGCCGTGCGCGGACCACACCCACACCGATCCGTGGCCCCCGCCGCACCGCGTGATGTGCGCGGCGACCTCGCTCACCGACTGCACCAGGGCGTGGCGGCGCTCGCGGGACAGGCCATGGTGCTCGGCCGCCGCCGCGACGAAGGCGCGCAGCCCGGCCGGGTCGCCGCCCGCGAAACCGCGGCTCAGCACCGGCTCGGTCGGCGGGGCGAGCGGGACCCGGTTGCGTTCGGCGTAGAAGACCGCCGGGTCGGTGAACAGCGCGCTCTGGCGGCTTCCGGTGACGCCGACCAGCTCCGGATGGGTACGGCCCACGTCCTCGGCGGCCTCGGCGGGCAGCGACCGCACGTCGTACGCGCACAGCAGGTTGGTCCCGGTCTCGGCGAACGCCACGTTGAGCAGCGATTCCAGCCGGCCCCACTCCCGGATCTCCGGCCGGGTGCGCGCCCGCCACACCGGCTCCGCGACGAGGTACAGCGGGCCCTGGGGCCACCACCGCTCGCGCGCGTGCGCGAGGTAGGCCGTGAGGGTCCGGGCCGGCGTGCCGAACCAGCCGGACGCGTCGACGAACTCGACCGGCCCGGTCCCGCGGCCGAGGCTCCGGCGTACGAGCCCGGCCCGCTCGCTGATCACGACCGGTCGGCCGCCCCTGGCCAGGCCCTCCCGTAAGAAGGGGATCGTCGCGTCGAGGAACTCGTCCTCGTGTCCGTACAGCAGGGCTCGGTGCACGAGCACATCGACGGAGTCGGTCGCGGTCATGGAGCCTCCTTCGTCGGAGGAGTGACCAGAGGGGCTGTGCTGTCGATTCCCTCGCTTCGCTCGGTCATGGGACCTCCTTCGTCGGCCTCATGACCAAGGTGCTGTGCCTATCGGTTCCCTCGCTTCGCTCGCTCACGCCCGTTCCTCCCAGCGCGGAGTCCGGCGGCGCCGCCAACCTACCAAGCCGCTGATCGACTGAGCGGGCCGAACGACCGATCAGCCGATCACTTCGCGACAAATGCTTACCAAAGCGCTCGAACCAGGTCCTCTTGGAGATAGGTCAGCCAGTCATAGGCCGCGAACGGCGCGGTCCGCGGATCGTTCCAGTCGAGCCTGCGCGTCTGTTCGAGCGTCTCCTCGTTGATCCCCAGGCGGGTGCCCAGGGCCAGGCGAAGATCGTTGAGCGACCGCAGCCACACCTGGGCCTGCTCGTCGTCCAGGAGGATCTCGCCGCCGTCGCCGAGCGTGTCCAGCACGAGCTGGGCCGCCGCCCGCTTGCCGTCCCGCAGGCCGGCCTCGGTGTAGCGCCGGAACTCCGCCGCCGCGGCCCCGTTGTCCCGGTAGGCGTCCGGGAACAACCGGGCCAGCACCGGATCATCCGAGACGGTGGTGTTCTCCGAGAAGCTGAGGTCCGGCAGGCCGTCGTCGCGCGGGCCGGGCGCGGGGCCGCCGAGCAGGTCGAGAAGCTGGGTGACCAGCGCGTGGACGACGGAGGCCTCCTCCCGCGTCATCCGCAGCCGCACACCGCCGCCGTGGACGCGGGTGAACCAGGTGTTCATGACTCAGACATCCTGCCGGACCGTGGCCCACAGACCGTACGAATGCAGGATCTCGCAGTCGCGCTCCATCTCCTCCCGCGTGCCACTGGACACGACGGCGCGGCCCTTGTGGTGCACGTCGAGCATCAGTTTCTCGGCCTTCATCTTGGAATAGCCGAACACGCTCTGAAAGACGTATGTGACGTACGACATGAGATTGATGGGGTCGTTCCAGACGATCGACACCCACGGACGGTCCGAACGTACGTCTTCGGCGGCGTCCGGCCGATCCAGTTCGACGGGAGCCGTGCTCACCTCAGTGCCTCCTTCCCGGGTGCTGCGCGCACATGGTGTACACACCACACCGTAATCTGCCACTCGTGCATCATTCGACGGCGCTGCTGACCGACCGCTACGAACTCACCATGCTCCAGGGTGCCCTGACGGCCGGCACCGCGGAGCGCCGGGCGATCTTCGAGGTGTTCGCCCGGCACCTGCCGAACGGCCGCCGGTACGGCGTCGTCGCCGGTACGGGCCGGTTCCTCGACGCGCTGGAGTCGTTCCGGTTCGGCGGCCCCGAGCTGGAGTACCTCATCTCCCAGGGCATCGTCGACGAACCGACCGCCGCGTGGCTGGAGTCCTACCGGTTCACCGGCAACGTCTGGGGCTACGCGGAGGGCGACTGCTACTTCCCCGGCTCGCCGATCCTCGTCGTGGAGGGCAGCTTCGCCGAAGCCGTGATCCTCGAAACCCTCGCGCTGTCGATCCTCAACCATGACTGTGCGATCGCCTCCGCCGCCTCCCGAATGGTGCGCGCGGCCGGCGACCGTCCGCTCATCGAGATGGGATCCCGGCGCACGCACGAGATGGCCGGCGTGGCCGCCGCCCGCGCAGCCTACCTCGCCGGCTTCCGTACAACGTCGAACCTGGAGGCGGGGCGCACGTACGGCGTGCCGACCGCCGGCACGAGCGCGCACGCCTTCACCCTGTTGCACGACAGCGAGCGCCACGCCTTCCAGGCCCAGCTCGACGCGCTCGGCGCCTCGACGACACTGCTCGTCGACACCTACGACGTCGCCCGCGCCGTCGCGGTCGCGGTCGAGTTGGCCGGCCCGGACCTCGGCGCCGTCCGGATCGACAGCGGCGACCTGGGCGAGATGGCGCGGGAGGTGCGCGAACAACTCGACGCGCTCGACGCGCACAAGACGAGAATCATCGTGACCGGCGACCTGGACGAGTACTCGATCGCCGGCCTCGCCGCCTCGCCCGTGAACGGGTACGGCGTGGGAACCTCGCTGGTCACCGGCTCCGGCGCGCCGACCGCGTCGCTGGTCTACAAACTGGTGGCCCGCGCCCAGTCCGACGACGGGCCGCTGCGGCCGGTCGCCAAGCACTCGGTCGGCAAGCCGAGCCGGGGCGGGCGCAAGTGGGCGGTCCGCCACCGTGACGAGAACGGCCGGGCGATCGCCGAGGTCGTCTCGCTCAACGAGCCGACCCCGGGCCCGTACGACCGTCCGCTGCTGCGCCCGCTGGTCGTGGGCGGCGAGATCGTCGGCCGCGAGGACCTCTCCGAGGCCCGCACCCGCCACGAACGCGCCCTCGCCGAACTCCCCCCGTCCGCCTTCCAACTCTCCCGCGGCGACGCCGCGATCCCGACGGAGTTCCTGAACGGCGCGTGAGTACCGATTGATCACCGACGATCGCCGCGCTCCAAGGGCGGCGATCGCCAAGGATCACGCGCATCAGAGCGCTGCCGCCGCCGGCGGGTCGAGCCAAATGAGCCGTACGTCCGCGCGCCGGGCGACCAGCCGCCGCGCACGGTCCGCGGTCTCGGTGCGGAACAACCGCTGACCGGAGCCGTCGGTAGGGGCGTACACGATCGCCTCGTCACCGAAGTCCAGCCCCCAGCCCACCACGACGCCGTCGTCGTGCTCGAAGTCCAGGAGCCCCAGCGCGAACCGGCGCGGAGCCGTCTCGGCCGACAACTCCACGAGCTCGGCGAGCAGGCCGTGCTCCGCCTCCTCAGACCCGTTGACCGGCACTTCGCACATGTTGACCCCCGTCTCAGCAGTGAGCCTGCCGCCATCCCTGTCTCGCTTGTTGCAGCAACAGTGACAGCGCATAGTTATGATCGCAACACTTTTCGTGACATCCACCTGAGATCGGGAGGGCCGCGGCTCTAGGGTCGGCAGGCGAGGACCAGCGGAGGGGGCGGAGATGCCGAAACGGCCCGCGACGGTGCGCGCTCGGGGCCTGGGCGCCGAGCTTCGGGAACTACGGGAGAAGAATCACCTCACGACCCGCGAAGTCGCCAGGAGGCTCGGCTGGTCGGCGAGCACGGTCAGCCGGACGGAGACCGGACAGCGGAACATCAGCAGCGAGGACGTCGCCGCCCTGCTCGCCATGTACGGCGTGGCCGGGCGGGACCGCGATCACCTTCTGGCGCTGGCCCGCGAGGCGAGCCAGCCCGGCTGGTGGGAGACCCGCCACCCCGGATTGCCCAGCCAGCTCACCGCGCTCATCGGCTTCGAGTCTCAGGCGACGCGCATCACGGATGTGGAGCTGATCCTTGTTCCCGGGCTGTTGCAAACGCCCGAGTACACCCGCGCCCTCATGGAAGGTGGAAGTATTCCAACGGCAGAGGCGGAGACACGGATCGCGACGCGACTGGGCCGCCAGGCTCTGTTGAGCCGTCCTCAGCCACCCGAGGTGGTCACGATCATCGATGAGGCCGCACTACGCCGCCCCGTCGGCGGCCGGAAGGTCATGGTCGACCAGCTCCACCACCTGGCGAGAGCTGCGAAGAACCCGAACGTCACCGTGCAGGTGGTTCCGTACTCCGCGGGCGCCCATCCCGGCGTCAACGGCTCATTCGTCGTTCTCGAGTTCGCCAAGGCACGAACGATCGTGCACTTGGAGCACAAGCGCTCATCTCTCTTCCTTGACGACCCGGAAGACATCACGCCGTTTACGGCAAGTGTGGCTACGCTACGAGACATCGCGCTCAATCCGGATGATTCGGTCCACTTCCTCACCACCGTGGCCGCCGAGTATGAGAGTTGAGAGAACCTTGGATGTCTCCCCTGCGGCTTGGCGCAAGTCCTCCTACAGCGGCACCGAGACGAACTGCGTCGAGGTCGCGGTCGTCCGGGGCTCAGGATGAGCTGATCACTGGCGGTCGCTGTTGTCTAGGCGCAGCGACCGCCAGTGATCTTTTGGCTTAGCGGTCACACGGGCGACACGGCTGTGCCCGGTCGGGGGCAGGGGCGGAAGCGGGACAGGTAGGCCAACGTCGGGCCGTGGCGGGTCTCCAGGTGGAGGCCGCAGGCGTCGGCGAGGCGGTGCAGCCGGCCGAACGGGATCCAGTGCCGGTCGAAGAACTCCCCCACCACCACCCGTCCCGTCGGCGCGATCACTCGCGCGGCCTCGCGCAGGACCCGGTCGGGTTCGGGGATCTCGCCCAGCGCGGTCACGAGGTAGACCGCGTCGAACGTCGCCTCACCGAACGGCAGGGTCCGGGCGTCCGCCTCGGTCGCGGTGAGGTTCGCGATGCCGCGCTCCTCGGCGCGGCGGGTGACGTGGTCGAGCATCTCCGGCTGGATGTCGACGACGTCGAGCCGCCCGGCCGGGCCGAGCTGCGGCGCCACGTGCAGGGACTGCAGCCCGGTCCCGGGGCCGATCTCGAGGATCCGTTCCCCCGGGCGGGGGCGGAGCACCTCGTCGAGGCGACCGCAGGTCAGGTACGGCAGGGGGATGTCGAGCAGGGTCCGCTGGGCGTACGGATAGGGCGCCCGGTCGCCGAGCCACCAGGCGGCCGCCGCGGCCCCGCCGGCGGCGGCCAGTCCCCAGCGGGTACGGCGAGCGGTCAGTACGGTCATCGTCTCTCCATGGGATGAAGTCGGTGAGGAATGCGGGCGCTCGGGGGACCGGGCGGTCCGTGATCCCGGCGCGGGAGCGCTCGGACGGCCAGGGCGGCACAGGTGATGGCCAGGGGCACCTCCGGGAAGACCGCCATCGCCACGGCGGTGGCCCGGTCACCGCCCGGTGTGGCCGTGACGACGTCGAACCAGGCGTCCACGACCGGCAGCGGCGCGGTCGCGGCGGCCGCCAGGCAGCCACGGGGATCACGCCGGCCGAGGAGCAGGCCGGCGACCATCAGGCCGAGCGCCTCCAGACCGTCGAATCCCGCCCATGCCGTCGACCAGTGCGCCGCGACGGTCGCTCCCGGCAGCTCGAACGCGAGAACGAACAGCCATGGGACCAACGCCAGGCCCGCACCGATCAGCACGAACGCCGGCCAGCGGGGTCCCGGCCGGCGCGCCGGGCGGCCGGGACCGGCGGACCGGAAGGGGATGAGAGTGCTCACGAGAATGCATCCATGTGGGGCCTCGTCGATTACGCCTGATCACCCACTTGGTGGGGGGCGTTGGATCCAGGCGGTCGTGATCGGCCGCCGGCACGAACGATCACGGGAGGAGCGCCACGTCGGCACGGGGCCGATCGCCGGCGGGCACGCCGGGCGACCGCCGGAAAAGCCTTCCGCCCCCACCCCGTCGAGCGCGGGGTCTCGCCCATCGCGGCCGGCGCGGCGGCGAGAAGACGCTGGAGGGGCGGTACGCGGAGCGGGCTGCGGCACCGGTGCTCCCCTTCTGGGGACGCCCACGTGACGTTCCGGAGAAGGGCGCGCGGATGGTCGTCCGTGCGCCCTTCGCCGGTGTCGATCACTTGGGCGGCGTGTTGGTCCATTCGGCCGCGTCAACCCTCGACGTACCGCTCGCCTTGTGATCACCGAAGTCTGAGTTGCGCAGTCGCGAGGTCGCCGGATCGACGACCAGTCTCGCCCAGCCATCCGTGTAGGAGATCTGCAGGCCCTGCCCGCCCTTCACCGGACCGAGCTTCTTGACCTCCGGGAGATCGGCGAGTGCCCGGAAGCCGGCGGCCCGGACCGCGGGCGGAGCGGGCGTCCTCTCGAGAAGACCGACCAACCCTCCGATGACGACCTCGTCCTCGGACACCTTCCCTTTTCCCTTGCCGACGAGCCGCATCAACCTGCTGTGCTGTTTGATGAAGGTCTTCAGCGCGGTCGGGTCGTCCGGCAGCCGCTGGATCTGCTCGAAGCTCAGCCTGGTGTCCCCTACGAAGAAACCGTTGTTCCAGATTCCCTTGTGGGGGCCCCCGTTCTCCTTGACCGGACTGGTCGGCGAACCCGTCCTGACCCAGGATCGACCGTCGCGCCGGGTCCACGTCTCGATCACCGTCGCTCCCGTGTCGGAGTCGCCCTTGGAGGTTTTGGTGTAGACGGTCTTGACGTGCCAGTAGGTTCCGCTCGTCGCGGGAGCCTTCTCCGCCGTCGTGGCCGCGGCGAGGAGGATCTGCCGGGCGGACAAGGTGGAGGGCGCGGCCGTGGTGGGCGGGCTGTTGGGGTTCGGGGTGCGCGGCGTGCCGGTCGAGGTCAGGACGATCGCGGTCGCCGCCGTGACGGCGGTGAGACCCAGACCGAGGCCGCCGGCCAGCCTGCCGACGCGGCGCCTGCGGGCGGGGCCGCCGCGCATCGTGTTCTGGAGCCGGTGTCGGCTCCGGTCGGCCGTCTCCTCGGTCGGCTCCGGGGCCGCCAGCGCGGTGGCGAGCATCGTCAGTTCGTCATCCATGGAATGCCTCCTTGAGCTTCTTGCGGGCGCGGCTGAGCCGGGAGCCGACCGTGCCGGCGGAGATGCCGAGCGCGCCGGCCACCTCGTCGTAGCTGAGCTGGCCGAGGGCGACGAGCAGGACGACGTCGCGCTCGCCCGGGGAGAGCCGCGCCAGGGCCCTGACCAGCTGCGGCTTCATGTGGGCGGCGGCCACCGAGGCGACGACGCGGTTCTCATGGCTGTCGGCGGCCGGCTCGGTCCCGGCGCGGGCCACGGCCTTGTAGTGCCGTGCCTCTTTGCGCCGGTGCCGGGCGACAAGGTTGGTGGCGATGCCGAACAACCACGGCCGCAGGGCGCCACGGCCGGGATCGAACCGTTCGCGGTCGCGGAACGCCACGCAGAACGTCTCAGCGGCGATGTCCTCGGCGGTCTGCGCGTCGAGCCGGCCCGCCGCGTACAGGTAGATGTCGCGGAAGTACCGGTCGTGGACGGCCGTGAAGAGTTCCGGGTCCCGGCGGAATCGGGCGGCGAGTTCGGCGTCGCTAGCCTGCTCGCCGACGTCGGTGGTCATGGGCCCTCCTTCGTCGGAGGGGCGACTCGTGGGGCTGCGCCGTCGATTCCCTCGCTTCGCTCGGTCATGGGCCCTCCTTCGTCGAACGGGCGACCCGTGGGGCCGCGCCGTCGATTCCCTCGCCTCGCTCGGTCATGGCCCTGCCTCCGTCATGCGGTGCCTCCTGGGTGAGGGGTCGTGGTCACCCATGCTTCGCCGCACGCCGCGATCGTCTTCCCTGGAATTCTTGGCGCTCGTCCGATGATGTTTCCGGGCCCGGCGGGGTAGCTTTTCCTGTGCTGGAGATCTGGCGGGGAGGCTGCCGTGAGCACGGCGTTCATCATTGTTGATGTGCAGAACGACTTCTGCGAGGGCGGATCACTGCCCGTGGGCGGTGGGGCGAACGTTGCGACGGCGATCTCCACCTACCTGCAGGACAACCGGCGGGCGTACGCGCACGTGGTGGCGACCCGCGACTTCCATCTGGATCCGGGCGACCACTTCTCGGACAACCCCGACTTCGTCGGCACCTGGCCGGCGCACTGCGTGATCGGCACGCCGGGCGCCGACTTCCACCCGAACCTCGACCTCGCGCCGATCGAGGCGGTGTTCAGCAAGGGAGAGCACAAGGCCGCCTACAGCGGTTTCGAGGGCGCCACCGACGACGGCACGTCGTTGGGCGACTGGCTGCGCAACCACCAGGTCGACTCGGTGGACATCGTGGGCATCGCCACCGACCATTGCGTCCGCGCGACCGCCCTGGACGCCGTACGGTCCGGGATCGCCACGAGGGTGCTGCTGGGCATGACGGCCGGGGTGGCCGAGGAGACCGTCGAGCGGGCGCTGGACGAGATGGGCGCGGCGGGCGTGGAGCTGTCCGGCCAGCCGCTCCTCCGCTAGCGGCGCACGGCCCCGCATCCGACGTCCGGGGATCACCCGATACGTTGCCGCATATGCGACACCCGATAGTCCTCATCATGGGCGTCTCCGGTAGCGGGAAGACGACGATCGGCGCGATGCTGGCCGGACGGCTCGGCTGGAAGTACGCCGAGGCCGACGACTTCCACCCGCCGGCGAACGTCGAGAAGATGCACGCCGGCGTGCCGCTGACGGACGAGGATCGCTGGCCGTGGCTGCGGGCCATCGGCGCGTGGATGCACGAACAGGACGATCCGGCGGTGGTCACCTGTTCGGCGCTGAAGCGTAAGTACCGGGACGTCCTGCGGGAGAGCCGACCGGATCTGCACCTGGTGTACCTGGACGGTTCCAAGGAGCTGATCGGCGGGCGGCTCGCCGCCCGGCACGGGCACTTCTTCCCCCGGCAGCTCCTGGACAGCCAGTTCGCCGACCTGGAGACACCGGCGCCGGACGAGAACGCGCTGATCGTCTCGATCGACCAGGCGATCGAGACGATCGTCGAGGAGATCCACCGGCGGCTTGACCTCCCGGCCGGGCCCGGCGGCCGGTAGCGCCGCGCTCGCCTCGCGGTCGGCTCGTACCCTCGCCGGCCGCGTATCGCCGGCCGGCCCCTGTCGGAGATCCACGCCCGGCCTCGCGCGCTCGGCGTGGGTCAGTCTCGGACGCGGGGCATCGGGCGGGCGGCCCACTCGCGGATCTTGGCGATGCGCTTGCGGACGTCGTCGCTGCTGGCCTGCGCGCTGGGCGGCCCGCCGCACACCCGGCGGAGCTCGGCGTGGATCACGCCGTGCGGCTGGCCCGTGCGGTGGTGCCACGCGCCGACGAGGTTGTTGAGCTCCTTGCGCAGCGCGTGCAGGTCCTCGGCGGCGGTGTGATCCTCCTCGGTCGGCGCCTCGCCCTTCTTGCTCCTGCGCTGGGCGGCCAGTTGCTCGGCCTGCCGCTGCTTCAGCAACTGCGCGACCTGGTCCGGCTCCAGCAGGCCGGGAATGCCGAGGAAGTCCTCCTCCTCGGGTGAGCCCGGCGCGGCGGTCATGCCGAACTCGCCGCCGTCGAACACGACCCGGTCGAACGTCGCCGACGCCTCGACCGTCTCGAACGCCAGCTCCTCCCCCACGTCGGGGTTGTCGCGCTGCCGGTTCGCCTCGGCGATCAGGTCGTCGTCGAGGCCGTCCTCACGGACCGGCCGATCCAGGACGTGGTCGCGCTCGGTCTCCATCTCGGCCGCGTGCCCCATCAGCGTGGGCACCGACGGCAGGAACACCGACGCCGTCTCACCGCGCTTGCGGGCCCGGACGAAGCGGCCGATCGCCTGCGCGAAGAACAGCGGGGTCGAGGTCGAGGTGGCATAGACGCCGACGCAGAGGCGCGGGATGTCGACGCCTTCGGAGACCATGCGGACCGCGACCATCCAGCGGTCCTCCGACGCGCTGAACTGCTTGATCTTCTTGCTCGCCGTCGGATCGTCGGACAGCACGACGGTCGCCTTGGTGTTCGTGATCTCCCGGATCATCTTGGCGTACGCCCGCGCGGACTCATGGTCCGAGGCGATCACCAGGCCGCCCCCGTCGGGGACGCCCCGGCGCACCTCGGTGAGCCGCCGGTCGGCGGCGGCGATCACCTGCTTGATCCAGTCGCCCTTCGGGTCGAGCGCGGCACGCCACGCCTGGGAGGTCTGGTCCTGGGTGAGCGGGTCGCTCAGGCTGGCGGTGATCTCGTCGCCGGCGCGGGTGCGCCAGCGCATGTCCCCGGCGTACGCCAGGAAGATGACCGGCCGGACGACCCCGTCGGCGAGCGCCGGGCCGTAGCCGTAGGTGTAGTCGGCGCGGCTGCGCCGGATGCCGTCGGGACCCTCCTCGTACAGCACGAAGGGGATCGGGTTGATGTCGGTGCGGAACGGCGTGCCGCTCAGCGACAGCCGCCGGGCGGCCGGCTCGAACGCCTCCCGGATCGCGTCGCCCCAGGACCGGCCGTCGCCCGCGTGGTGGACCTCGTCGAGGATGACCAGCGTCTTCAGCGTCTCGGTGCGGTTGCGGTGCAGGGCGGGGTGCGCGGCGACCTGGGCGTACGTCACCGCCACGCCCTGGAAGTCCTTGGCCGTACGACCCTGGGAGTTCTTGAACTCCGGGTCGATCTTGATGCCGACGCGGGCGGCGGAGTCGGCCCACTGCCGCTTCAGGTGCTCGGTCGGGCAGACCACGGTGATGCGGGCGACGATCTTGCGGTGCAGCAACTCGGCCGCGAGCCGGAGCGCGAAGGTGGTCTTACCGGCGCCGGGCGTGGCGACGGCGAGGAAGTCGCGCGGGCCGGTGCGGAAGTATTCCTCCAGGGCCCCCTGCTGCCAGGCACGCAGCGCGGTCGCGGTGCCCCAGGGTGCCCGGTTGGGCAGCGCGGGTGGGGTGTCTGATGCGGCGAACGTGCTCACGGTGAAAGAAGGCTACCTTGACCTGCCGACAGGACGGGCCCGCCCTCCCGAGGTCTTCGGGACGTTTGGCGCTCCTGTTACCGGCGTTCCGGCCTGCGTATCGCCGCTGTCCGCCTCGCTCGTCACCGGTATCGCGCCTGACCACCGGACGGCGTGGCGCCGAGACGGTAGGCGGCCCACATGGCCCGGATCCGCAGGCCCTGGTCCGGGGTGAACTCCCGCATGCAACTGTCGAAGCCGTAGTCCATGAAGTTGTGCACCGGGTCGGTGCCGGGCGCCGGGCAGGTGTCCTTAGAGGCCGGGCAGCCGACCGTGGGCACCGACTCGTCCGGCGTGTCGTCGATGCCGTCGCCCGGCGGCCAGCAGCCGTTCTCGAAGGTGTGGAACAGCCCCAGCCAGTGCCCGATCTCGTGCACCGCGGTGAGGCCGCGGTTGAAGTGCGGGAACGTGCCGCCGGGGAGACTGCGGTAGTCGACCACGACGCCGCCGACGCCCGGTCGTTCCCGCGCCCACTTGGGGAACGTCGAGAATCCGAGCATCTCGAAGCCGACCGCGGCGGTGTACAGGTTCAGCGTGCCGTACCCGCCCCGGGCGAGCGCCGACTCGATCTCGGTCCGGTGGTCATGGGGCTTGCCGAACCACCGGGCGTTGGTCGTGACGTCGACGCCGTCGAGCCGGAAGGACACCCCGGTGTCGGCGCCCTGCGGCGTCCGCGTGGCCGACCGCACCGTGCCCCCGGGACCTGCGAGCCGCCCGCCGTACGCCGCGTTGAGGACCGCGACCTGCTGGTCCACGGCGGCGCGGGAGAGCCGGCCGTGGCGGCCGTCGGTGAGCACGTGGAACCGCAGCGGGACCACGATCCGGTCGGGGATCCGGTGCGCGGCGGCGAGGGCGCGCTCGTCGGCGTTGCCGTACCGGGCGCGCAGCGTGCCGGTGAAGTCGCCCAGCATCGCCTGCATCTCGCCGGGAGCGAGGGAGTCGCCGTCCGCCGGACGCGCCGTCCGGGCCGCCGCCGAGTCCGCCGACCGAGCCACCGACGCCGGACGTACCGACCGGGCCACCGCCGCCGAGTCCGCCGACACCGAGCGCGCCGACCGGGCCGCCGCCGGACGTGCCGACCAGGCCGCCGACGCCGGACGTACCAATCGGGCCGCCGACGCCGAGTCCACCGACCGTGCCGGCAGCGCAGAACGCGCCGACCGGGCCACCGATGTCGGGCGCGCGCAGGCCGCCGTCGTCCCGTGCGCCGACTGGACACGTGCGCCGCCGGGTACGGCGGCGCACGACGCGAGCACGACCCCGAAGAGCGCGCTCAGACCTCTCCGCCTCATCACGATCCCCCCCGAGACGGAGAGGCTAGACTTCGGCGGTCGCGGTCAACGCCCGACGCGCGGGTCCTTCACGCCGATTTGACGGTCACTCTTCGCCGCCGCCGGCGTCCATCGACTCGTAGATCTCCTTGCACTCCGGGCATACCGGGTACTTCTTCGGGTCACGGTTGGGCACCCAGACCTTGCCGCACAGCGCGATCACGGGAGTGCCGCTGACGGCGCTCTCCATGATCTTGTCCTTCTGCACGTAGTGCGCGAACCGCTCGTGATCACCGTCGCCGTGGGAGAGATCAGGCCTGGTGTCGCTCTCCGGAAGGATCTTCGTACTCACGTGCTCAGTTTAGTGACGGATCCTCGGGAAACGTCGCGACGAAGGCGAGTTCACCGCCCTGGCGGCGCAGAACGGCGGGCCACAACCCGTCCGGCTCCTCCGCGAACACGTCCCCGGACTCCGCCGAGAGCACGTACCACGCGCCCTCGTCGATCTCCGACTGAAGCTGACCGGTCCCCCAGCCGGCGTAGCCGGCGAAGACCCGCAACCGGGCGACCTCCGGGGCGAGGATCTCCGGCGGCACGTCCAGGTCCACGAGGCCGACTCTGGCCACGGCCGGGCTGCCGTTCAGCGCCCGCCAGCCGAGCGGCTCGTCGGTGCCCGGGACGTGCGCGAGGGCGAGCGCGCTGTCGAGCGCGACCGGTCCGCCCTGGAACACCACCGACGGGCCGGTCACCAGCTCCGACCAGGGCGGAAGGACCTGGTCGACCGGCACTTGGGTCGGCCGGTTCAGCACGACGCCGAGCGTGCCGCCCTCCGGCTCGTGCTCCACGATCAGGACCACACTGCGCCGGAAGTTCGGGTCGGCCAACTGCGGCGTCGCTACGAGCAGCCGACCGGTGGAAATGCCGTCGTCCATGCCTTCATCATGCTTTGCTCGGGGGCGGAGGGAACACAGGACGGTCGGGTCGGTCGGTTACGCGCGCGAGGAGCGTGGGTAATCGGCAGAATACCGGCGTAGATCATCACCCCCCGGAGGATGCGATGCCGCTGTCGAGGGTCGCGATCGCGGCCGTCTTCTTCATCGTGGGGGCGCTGATCGTGTTCCCGATGCTCACGGACTCCTCGCCGCCCTCCCGGGCGGCCAGTAGTACCCCCGGCGTCAGCGTCTCCGCGACGACGAGCCCGAGCCCGACCAAGAGCTCCCGGCCCACGCACAAGGCGTCTCCGCCCCCCAAGGGATCGCCCACGCACAAGGCGTCGCCCACGCACTCTCCGACGCATTCGCCGACGCACGGTGCGATCGGAGAGCCGTTGCCCTCCGCCGGCTCGTCCGCGCCGCTCAAGGTCCAGATCGGCAAGGTCCGCTGCCCCGGGCGTACGGTCCAGGTATCGGTCGTCAACAGCAGCGCGCAGGCCGAGGACTACGCCATCCTGACCGACGGGGCGATCTCGGTGGCGGACCGCATCCCGGCGGGCGCGACCCGCAGGTCCACCGTCAACGTCGGGGAGGACCGCACCACGACCGTCGCCGTGACCTGGCGCAACCTGCCGGTGCAGAGCGTCGACCGGCACGCGAACTGCGTGCGGAAGACGTCGGACCAGACGCTGCCGCACACCGGTCCCGACAGCGGGATGATCGTCGCGCGGGTCGCCACCGGCGTCGCCGCCATGCTGACCGGCGTCATCATCTTCTGGTACGGCCGCCAGTGGCCGCGCCGCCGAGGCAAGATGTTCGACCGCTGAGCGGCGCCCCGCGCCCTCGGCCAGCCACGGCCTCGGCACCCCACCGCCTCGGCGAGCCACCGACGCACCGGCGGAGTGGCGTCCGGGCCTCCTGCCGGCCCGCCCAGCGCGGGCGGGCGCCTTCGAAGGCCGCCGCCGGGTGGACGGGCGTCTCGCCGCGCCCGCCCACCTGGCGGTCAGGTCACTTGGCGCCGCCGGCGGCCTTCTGCACGGCGGCGGCGACGGCGTGGGACACGTCCGCGTGGAAGACGCTCGGCACGATGTAGTTCGGGCCCAGCTCCTCGTCGGTGACCACGTCGGCCAGGGCGCGCGCGGCCGCCAGGAGCATGTCCTGCGTGACCGTGCGGCTCTGCGCGTCGAGCAGGCCCCGGAAGACGCCGGGGAAGGCGAGCACGTTGTTTATCTGGTTGGGGTAGTCGCTGCGGCCGGTGGCGACCACGGCGGCGTGCTCGCGGGCGGCGGCCGGGTCGACCTCCGGGTCGGGGTTGGCCAGCGCGAACACCACGGCGTCCTTGTTCATCGTCGCGATGTCGTCGCCGGTCAGGATCCCCGGGGCCGAGACGCCGATGAACACGTCGGCGCCGCGGACGGCGCCGCGCAGGTCGCCGGCGTAGCCCTCGGGGTTGGTGTTCTCGGCGATCCAGCGGAGCGAGTCGTCCAGGTCGTCGCGGCCGGTGTGGACCGCGCCGTGGTAGTCGCACACGACCATGTGCTTGGCGCCGGCGTGCATCAGCAGCTTGAGCACGGCGTTGCCGGCCGCGCCCGCGCCGGCCAGGGCGATGCGCACGTCGGCGAGGTCCTTGCCGACGACCCGCAGGGCGTTGGTCAGGGCCGACACCACGACGATGGCCGTGCCGTGCTGGTCGTCGTGGAAGACCGGGATGTCGAGCAGGTCACGGAGCCGCCGCTCGACCTCGAAGCACCGCGGCGCGGAGATGTCCTCCAGGTTGATCCCGCCGAACGCCGGCGCGAGGATCTGCACCGTACGGACGATCTCGTCGGTGTCCTGCGTGTCGAGGCAGATCGGCCAGGCGTCGATCCCGGCGAAGCGCTTGAACAGCGCCGCCTTGCCCTCCATCACCGGCAGGGCCGCCTCCGGCCCGATGTTGCCCAGGCCGAGGACCGCGGACCCGTCGGTGACCACCGCGACGCTGTTCCGCTTGACGGTCAGCCGCCGGACGTCCTCCGGGTTGCGGGCGATGGCGAGCGAGACCCGGGCGACGCCCGGGGTGTACGCCATGGACAGTTCGTCACGGTTGCGCAGCGGCACCTTCGACTGCATCTCGATCTTTCCGCCGAGGTGCATGAGGAAGGTACGGTCGCTGACCTTGTGGATGGAGACGCCGTCGAGGCCCTCGAGCGCGTCGACGATCTCCTGGGCGTGCTCGGTGTCGCGGGTGGCGCAGGTGACGTCGATGCGGAGCCGGTCGTGACCCGCGGGGGTCAGGTCGAGCGCGGTGACGATGCCGCCCGCGCCCTCGACCGCTCCGGTGAGCTGGCTTACGGCCTTGCCGCCCGCCGGGACCTCGAGGCGAACGGTGATCGAATAGGACACGCTCGGCACGGTGGCCACGTCAACTGCTCCTTTGTGAGGCGAGAGTCCGCACGCCAATGGTGTCATCCCTGCGTACGGGGCGACGACGAAGGTCAGCTCACCGCGTGCGCCGCCGTCACGATCATGTCGACACAGGCAGCCGCGGCCAGCCGCGTACTGTCGATGACCAGATGATAAAGGGCCGGATCGGCCGGGTCCGCCCGGTAGAAGTGTTTGACGTACGCGGTTCGTGCCCGGTCGTTCTCGGTGAGGAGGCGCTCGGCCTCCTGCGCGGACAGCTCCATCGCCTCCTGGACGCGGGCGATCCGCCGTCGCCGGGGGCCGTTGAGGCGGACGTGCAGCGCGGCGGGATGGTCGGCGAGGACGACCTGCGCGGCGCGGCCGAGGATCACCGCTCCCTCGCCCCGGCCGGCGACCTCCTTGATCACCTGCTCGGTGTGGTGGACGAACTCCTCCTCGGGCACGACGCCGCGCTGCGGAAGGTGGACGTCCATGCCGCCGAGCGTGACGTTCGGCAGGCGCGCGGCGTCGGCCAGGAGGCGGCCGAGCCCGTGCTCGGTGCGGTCGTCGTGGGCGAGCGCCTCCTCGAGCGAGCAGCCGATGTCGGCGGCCACGGTGTACGGGATGGCGCGGTCGATGAACGGCACGCCGAGGTGCTCGGCGACGGCGGGGCCGATGGCGCTGCCACCCGCGCCGAACGTCGCGGAGATCGTGATGACTCCGGTCATCACCCGCCCCTCCCGCCGAGGAAGGTCTAAAAGAGCGCCGAGGCGAGCTTCCGCCGGGCACGGGTCACGCGCGGGTCGTCCGGCGGCAGGACGTCGAACAGCGCGATCAGGTGCTTGCGGGCCGTCTCCCGCTCGTCTCCCGCGGTCCGGCGCACCGTGCCGATGAGACGGTCGAACGCCTCGTCGATCCGGCCCTCCACCAGCTCGAGGTCGGCGGCCTTGACCTGGGCGGCCGCGTCGTCGGGTCGGTCGGCGGCGTCCTTGCGCACCGCCGCCGGGTCGTACGCCTGGGCGCGGCGCTGCAGGTCGACCAGTGCGAGGCCGCTCTTGGCGACGGGGTCGTTCGGCGAGGTCTCCAGGATCCGCCCGAACGCCGTGGCGGCGCCGTCGAGGTCGCCCCGCTGCAGGGCGGCCTCCGCCTCGATCTCCAGCGGGTCGGCGGCCGGCTGCTGGACGGCGTCCGCGCCGTCGTCCTCGGGCAGCATGCCCTGCTGGCGGAGCGCCGCGAAGAGCTGGTCCAGCACCTGGCGTACCTGCGGCTCGGGGGCGGCGCCGTTGAGAACGGGGAGCATCTGCCCCGCGACCACGGCCGCGACGAACGGGATGCCCTGCACGCCCATCCGGGCGAGCTGCTGGCCGAGCGCGGGGTTCGCGTCGATGTCGACCTTGGCGAGCACCCAGCGGCCGTCCGCCTCATTGGCGAGCTTCTCCAGGATGGGGCCGAGCTGCTTGCACGGCTGGCACCAGTCGGCCCAGAAGTCCACGAGCACCGGCACGGTG
Source organism: Actinoallomurus sp. NPDC052274 (assembly GCF_040679475.1). Classification (NCBI taxonomy): domain Bacteria; kingdom Bacillati; phylum Actinomycetota; class Actinomycetes; order Streptosporangiales; family Thermomonosporaceae; genus Actinoallomurus; species Actinoallomurus sp. NPDC052274. Next base: position 140,666 of record NZ_JBFAUT010000003.1, on the reverse strand, counting down.
CGCGACCGCTCGACGACCTCGGTGTTGAACGTCGCGTCGGTCACGTCGATGACGTGTTGCGAGGAGTCGTCCGAGGCTCCCGAGGCCGGGCGCTGCTGCTGTCTCTGGGCCGCGGCACGCCGCGCGCCGAGGTCGATCGCGCCGTGCAACGAGAAGTCCGATGACGTCATGTGTCCATCCTGCCGCATGCACCGCCGAACGAATACGCACGGCCGCCCATGTAATCGATCAAGCACGCTCCACCATCACCCGGGCGCGTTCCGCGGCGGTCGCCCGGGGTGATCCGGCGGGGTCAGAAGCGGGCGGGCTCGGAGTAGTCGCCCCACTCCTCGCGCAGCGCGCCGCAGATCTCGCCGAGGGTGGCCTCGACCCGTACCGCGTCCAGCATGGCGGGGATCAGGTTGTCCTCGGTCCGGGCCACCTCGGTCATCCGGCGCAGCGCGGCGTCGACGGCCGCCTGGTCCCGCGCCGTACGCCGCTCGGCCAGGAGACGGTTCTGCTCGCGCTCGACCTCGTGCCCGACCCGCAGGATCTCCAGCGGCTCCTCGATCGACTGGGTGTGGCAGTTCACCCCGACGATCTTCTTCTCGCCCTTCTCCAACTGCTGCTGGTAGGTGAACGCGGCGTCGGCGATCTCGGCCATGAACCAGCCGTCCTCGATGCCGCGCAGGATGCCGCCGGTGATGGAGCCGTCCGGGCTCATGTCCTTGATCCGGGCGAAGATCCGCTCGGCCTCCTCCTCGAGGCGGTCGGTCAGCGCCTCGACGTACCAGGAGCCGCCGAGCGGGTCGACGACGTTGACGACGCCGGTCTCCTCCATGATCACCTGCTGGGTGCGCAGGGCGATCTCGGCGGCCTTCTCGCTCGGCAGCGCCAGGACCTCGTCGAGGGCGTTGGTGTGCAGGGAGTTCGTGCCGCCGAGCACGGCGGCGAGCGCCTCGACGGCGGTGCGCACGACGTTGTTGTCGGGCTGCTGGGCGGTCAGCGAGACGCCGGCGGTCTGGGTGTGGAACCGCAGCCACTGCGCCTTCTCCGACGTGGCGCCGTACACGTCGCGCATCCAGCGCGCCCAGATGCGGCGCGCGGCGCGGAACTTGGCGATCTCCTCGAAGAAGTCGACGTGGGAGTCGAAGAAGAACGACAGGCCGGGCGCGAACCGGTTGACGTCGAGCCCGCGGGACAGGCCGAGCTCGACGTAGCCGAAGCCGTCCGCGAGCGTGAACGCCAGCTCCTGCGCGGCCGTGGAGCCCGCCTCCCGGATGTGGTAGCCGGAGACGCTGAGCGGCTTGTACGCCGGGATGTCGCGGGCGCAGAACTCCATCAGGTCGCCGATGAGGCGCAGGTGCGGCTCCGGCGCGAAGAGCCACTCCTTCTGCGCGATGTACTCCTTGAAGATGTCGGTCTGCAGGGTGCCGTCGAGGCCGTGGACGTCGACGCCCTGGCGTTCGGCCGCGACGAGGTACATGCAGAAGATCGGCACCGCCGGGCCGGAGATGGTCATCGACGTCGTGATGTCGCCCAGCGGGATGCCGTCGAACAGCACGTCCATGTCGGCGGCGGAGTCGATGGCGACGCCGCAGTGCCCGACCTCGCCGAGCGAGCGGGGGTCGTCGGAGTCACGGCCCATGAGCGTCGGCATGTCGAAGGCGACCGACAGGCCGCCGCCGCCCGCGCCGAGGATCATCTTGTACCGCTCGTTGGTCTGCCGGGCGTTGCCGAAGCCCGCGAACTGGCGGATGGTCCAGGTGCGGCCGCGGTAGCCCGTGGCGTACAGGCCGCGCGTGTAGGGGAACTCCCCCGGCCAGCCGATGCGCTCGAACCGGGGGTCCGCGGCCGGCGGCCCGTACACCGGATCGACCTCGAGGCCGGAGAGCGTGGTGAAGTCGGCGTCGCGTCGGCGGGAGCCCCGGGAGGTCGGTCGGGGTCGGTTGGTCGGGGAAGAGTCGTACCTCGCCTGCCAGCGGCGACGGCCCTCTTCGATGTCCCGCATGTCCATGAGCGCTCCTCAGGCCGGTGACGTGGCTCCCCTAGATACTAGGATGTCCTAGTATCTCGCCGCCAACCATCCTGCTCGAGAGTGACTCGGCGCGGCCTCTACTCCTCGAAGTCGCCGGCGGCGACGCGGAGGCCGCGCAGCGTCTCGAACATCAGCTCCAGGTCCTCGGCGCCGTACGCGCCCATCCCGAAGTCCGCGGCGAGGAGGTCGGCGGTGGCGCGCTCGACGGTCTCCCGGCCGCTGTCGGTGATCTCCGCGAGCACGCCGCGGCCGTCGCGGGGGTTCGGACGGCGCCGGACGTACCCCTGGCGTTCCAGCCGGTCGATGATGTTGGTGACGCTCGTCGGGTGCACCATCAGCCGCTCGCCCATCCTCGACAGCGGCAGCGCGCCCTTCCGGCTGAAGGTCAGCAGCACGAGCGCCTCGTACCGGGCGAACGTCAGGCCGTACGGCTTCAGCAGGGCGTCGAGCTCGGCGAGCAGGATGGCCTGCGCCCGCATGATCGAGGTCACCGCCAGCATGGCGGGCGACCGCCCCCAGCGGCGCTCCCAGAGATCTCCGGCGCGGGCGATCGGGTCGAAAGGCAGGTTGAGCGGCTTGGCCACTCACATACGTTATCGCCTGCCCGGCCCGACATCGGCCGAATCAAGCTTGATATAGCCGCGATCGACCTGTGAATCCCGCGAATCAGCCGCAATCCCGGCGGCCGCCTAAGGAACGCTGACACTCATCATCAAGGCAAGTTATAGTTCCATTGTCGACGCGTGCGGACGACGGCAAAGAGGGGCGTCGCGCAGCGGTTCAACGCAGTGATCGCCCCGGCCCTCGCGCACGCGTCGCCAATTCGGGGGGTAATTATGATCGCAAATTCTTCCGCGATCGTGGCACGGGGCCTGGGCATCCGCCGCAGCCGGCGGTGGATCCTGCGTCCCACCACGTTCGACGTGACACACGGTGTCGTGGGCCTGGCCGGTCCGGCGGGTCCGGGCAGATCGGCGGTGCTGCAGGCGCTGACGACCCTGCGCCGCCCGTCCGTGGGCGACCTCGAGGTGCTGGGCCACGACGTGACCCGGCGGTCCGGGCGGCGCGCGGCGCGCGCCCGGATCGGCCTGTTGCCCGCGCGATTCGCCTGGACGTCCGGCTTGTCGACCCGCGACTTCGTCGCCTACGCGTCCTACTACAAATGCACACCGCGCCGGGCGGTCGACGCGATTCTGGAGCGATTCGGGCTGAGCGACGCCGCGGCGCTCGAAATGGACATGCTCCCGCAAGATCTGCGATTGCGCGCCGGGCTGGCCGCGACCTGTGTGCACGAGCCGGAGCTCGTCTTTCTGGACGAGCCGCTCGCCGGCATCGGTGATTCCGAGCGGGAGGATCTGATCCCGCTGCTGCGGGGCCTGGCTCCGACGGTCGTGGCCACGGCCGCCGATCCGGCGGAGCTGACGGGGTGGTGCGACCGGGGTTTCAGCATGGTCCGGGGCCGCCTCGTCGAGGTGCCCTGCGTCCCCCGTCCCCGGCTTCGGGTGCCTGCCGGTGTCTGACCTCGGGCGGGTGCTGCGGATCGACGCTCGCCGTACGGCCCTGTTCCTGGCCGTGCCGGCGCTCGCGTTCCTCGGCGCCGTCGCGGCGTGGCGGGCACTGCTGCCGGGCGTCGCGTACTGGGACGACGCCGTCGCGGCGCTGTTCTCCTCGGTGTGCCTGCTCGGTCCGGCCTCGGCGGGGTTCGCCGCCTGGGTCGCCCTGCGCGAGCACCGTCTCGACTACCTCCGGGGGCTGACCGCCCGCTCCCCCGCCCTGGGTCCGCTGCTCGACCTGCTCCTGCTGGGGATCGTCACGCTCTGCGCGTACACCGTCGTGGCCCTGGTCGTCGCCGCCAAGACGATGATCCATGTGGAGGCGGGCCACCCGAAGCCGATCGGGCCGCTCGCCGGGGCCCTCACGCTGCTGGTCTACACCGTCATCGGCTATCTCGGCGGCCGCATGGTCCCGCGGCTCCCGGCCGTCCCGGCCGTCGCGGTCCTCACCTACCTGTGGGGCGCCGCCCGCCCCGGGGCCTGGGCGGACCTGCTGCCGCCGCCGGGCATCGGGCACATCGGGCTGTTCGCCGCGCTGCGCACCGAACTGCTCGCGGGCCAGGCGCTGTGGGCGTTGGGGTTGGGCACCGTGCTGGTCACCGGCTACCTGTGGGCGCTGACCCGGCACCTCTGGCTCGCGCTCCCGGCGGTCGCGGCGGCGGGCGTCGTCGCGGGCACCACCGTGTGGCTGCACGGCCAGCAGCGCACCCCGCCGGTCGTGCCGCGCGCGTTCTCGTACGCCTGCCGCCAGTGGCCGCTCACCGTCTGCGTGCACCCGGCGCTGCGCGCGGCGCTGCCGTCGCTGGAGGCCGGGCTGACCCCCCTCGCCACCCGCCTGAGCGGCACCTCCGGGCGGTTCGTCCGGGTCGAGCACCGGCCGGACAACGACTTCCCCCGGCCCGGCCGCGGCGTCGTCTACATCCACCTCAGCGACCTGTCCCCCGGGTACGCCCACCGCGCCGAGCAGGAGATCGACATCAGCCTGCTGGACGCGCGCACCTGCGGCGACCCCGGGCACGCGGCCGGCGCGCACTACAGCGCCCTCGTGTCGGCGTGGCTGCTCGACGAGGCACCGCCGCGGCTCACCGACGCCGTCGCCGCGCGGAACTTCGCCCGCTGGGACGAGCAGCGGCGCCGGAGATGGCTGCGCGCGCACTACGCCCGCTACCACTCCTGCGCCCTCCGCGGCAGGGATTTCCGCGAACGCTGATCGCACAATCCACGAACGACGTGCTCTGTCTGCCGGTATTCACTATCGTCGGGCCGTGGACTGGAGCCTGCTGAAGTGTGCCCGCTCGGGGCACGTCACCTACGCCCCCGACGAACCGGCCCTCCGGGACCGGCTGCACGTGCCCACCCCCGCCGGGGAGGCCTGGCGCTGCCTGCGCTGCGGCACCTACGTCCACGGCGAGCCGCACGGACGCGGCCCCGCGGACCGCGCCCCGCTCGTCGCGCGCGGCCGGGAGCTGCGGGACGAGCTGATCATGCGTTTCTTCGCCGTCGAGCGCGTGATCCGCGGCCTGCTGATCGTCGCCGCCGCGTACGGCGTGTGGCGGTTCTCGGCCAACCGCGGGTCGATCCAGCGGGTCTTCGAGAAGGACATCCCGCTGCTGCGGCCGCTCGCCCGGCAGATCGGCTGGGACCTGGACCACTCGCGCATCATCGAGGAGATCCGGCACGTCTTCACGCTCAAGTCGGAGACGCTGACCTGGTTCGCGGTCGGGCTGCTGGCGTACGCCGTGATCGAACTCGTCGAGGCGGTCGGTCTGTGGCTCGGCAAGCGCTGGGGCGAGTACTTCGCGGTGGTCGCGACGTCGTTCGGCCTGCCGGTCGAGATCTACGAGCTCACGGACCGCGTCACCGCGGTCCGCATCGGCGCGCTCGTGATCAACGTCGGCCTGGTCGTGTACCTCGTCGTCTCCAAGAGGCTGTTCGGCGTCCGCGGCGGCAAGGAGGCGTTCGAGGCGCACCGGCGCGGCGAGTCGCTGATCGAGGTCGAGCAGGCGGCCGTGGCCCCGCACGCAGAGGCCGCCGGATAACGAATTCGCGCGAACGACCAGGTCAACCACTAGTGCCGCCGGGGCCGTACGTCCTGGGGGATGAGTGAGCCTCTTCTGGGGTAATCCCGGTTCTAGCCGAGACCCCTAGAGGTGAGACGAGAATGGTGCGACCGGAAGCCCCCGAGGACGAACCGGCATCGCCGCGGCCGCGCCGGCCGGGCGTTCGCTGGATCGCGTTCATCGTCGTGCTCCTCGCGCTGGTGTACGCCGTCCTGCAGGCCGTGCACGCCCTTCCGCACTGGCTCGACCCGTTCAGTGAGAAGACCAAGGACCGCAGCGGCCCCGCCGTCCTGCGGTCGATCCAGAACCTCTCCCGGTACGAGGCCGCGACCGGCGACTTCCAGGTCATCGTGGACCTGGAGAAGGACGCGCGGTTCCTGCCCGGCGCGATCCGCGGCCAGCGGACGCTGTTCGTGGGCACCGGGAGCGTCGACGCGTACGTCGACTTCTCCGGTCTGGGCAACGGAGCCGTCACGACTGACAAGGACCGCACCTCGGTGACGATCCGGCTGCCGCACGCCAAGCTCGAGAAGACCAATCTGGACTCGAAGCGCAGTTATGTGTTCGCCCAACAGCGCGGACTGTTCGACCGAATTGGCCAGTTCTTCAGCTCGAACCCGAATCAGCAGCAGCAGCTCTACGTGCTCGCCGCCCAAAAGATCCAGGATGCCGCGGGCTCCAGTGGCCTGGCCGAACGCGCCGATACGAACACCAAGCAGATGATCATGAACCTACTGCGCAGCCTGGGCTTCAAAACCGTTACGGTGACTTACGCCACATCACCGTGATCTTACCGAGACGGCCCGCGGGGAATAGCACTAACAAAGGGCCGGTTACGGATAAACCGGGGTGATCGTTGTGTCCGTGGCAGGCGCGTCCGCTCTTCACCACATGTCCGCTCTCCATCGCCGGCCGACCTGGCCGCTCGCGCTGCCCATCGCGGCGGCCGCGGTGGCCGTCGCGCTTCCCGCCCTGAGCGGCTCGACGCCCGAACGGCCGGCCAACCTCGTCATCGGCGACCTGTTCCCGAACGGCCAGGAACTCCTGCTCGCGCTGATCCTCCTGGCGACCGCGCGCGGCGTGCTCCTGCGCCGCCGGGTCGCGTACTACGTCATCCTGCTGCTCACCGGCCTGTCGGCCCTCGACGCCCTGAGCACCTGGCAGCTCGGCCGGCTCGTCCTCCTCACCGCCGCCATCGGCGCGTTCGTCCGGTACCGGGGAGAGTTCACCGCCTCCCCCAGCCGGGTGCGCACCGCCGTCCGCGCCGGCCTCATCACGTACGGCCTCGCGATCGCGTACGGCCTGGCGGTGCTGGTCCTGCAGTGGCACCAGATGACGCCCGGCCCGAGCCCGGCCGACGCCGGCCGCGAGATCCTCGCCGGCCTGACCGCCTCAGGCCCCGGCCCCATCCACTTCAGCGGCTCGGCCGACCACTGGTTCGAGGCCAGCCTGGGCGTCATCGGCGGGGGCGGCCTGCTCGCCATGCTGGTCACGATGCTCACACCCGCGCCGCCGCCCCCGGCGGGCACCGACCGGGAGCGCGCCGAGGCGGCACGCCTGGTCGACGACCAGGGCTCCGACACCCTCGCCCCGTTCGTCCTGCGCAGCGACAAGTCGTACGTCTTCAGCCCCGACCGGCGGGCCGTCATCGGGTACCGCGTGCTGTTCGGCGTCGCCGTGGCGGGCGGCGACCCGGCCGGCGACCCGCGCTCCTACCCGGCCGCGGTCGCCGAGTTCGCCGCGCTCGCGGAGCGCTCCGGGTGGCGGATGGCCGTGCTCGGGGCCCGCGCCGACCTGCTCGACCTGTGGCGCCCGTACGGCCTGCGCTCCATCGAGATCGGCGACGAGGTCCTGCTGTCGCCGAACGAGTTCGGCCTGAGCGGCCGGAGCATGCGCAACGTCCGGCAGGCGGTGCAGCGCACCCGCAACGCGGGCGTCACCACGCGGGTCGCGCGCGAGGGCGACCTGACCGCCGAAGAGCTGGGCCGGCTGCAGATGGTGGCCGCCGAGGCGATGGGCGGCACCGAGGAGCGCGGGTTCTCCATGAACATGGACGACCTGCTGACCGGCCGACACGCCTCCTCGGTCGTCGTGATCGCCCGCGACGCCGAGGGCGCGCCGATCGGCTTCCAGCGGTACCTGCCCAGCGCCTGCGGGCGGCGGCTCTCCCTCGACGCGATGCGCCGCGTCCCCGGCGCCCCGAACGGCCTCAACGAGCGGATGATCGTCGACGTCATGGAGTACGCCCGCGACCGCGGACTCGACGAGGTCTCGCTCAACTTCGCGGCGTTCCGGGAGCTGTTCGACACCGCCGAGCGCGGGCCGCTGGAGCAGGGCGGCTACCGCCTGATCCACCTGCTCGACCCGTTCATCAAGGTCGAGTCGCTGTACCTGTTCAACCGGAAGTTCCGGCCGCGCTACGTACGGAGGGCCGTGGCCTTCCCGTCGTGGGCGAGCCTCGTGCCCGTCGGCGTGGCCCTGCTCACCCTCGAGTTCGGCCACCGCCGCCCACCCCGGGCCCAGCCCGATCCCGCCGCCGCTGCCGCCGAGCAAGCCTCCGAGGACGGCTACGCCCCCTCGCCCTGGCGTTCCGCCGGGTGAGGCGAAACGCTGATCTCGCGAGCGCTGCGCAAGGCCGCGACCGTCGCTCTGAGAGCGGTGTTCACCGTGTCACGTTTCGTCCTGGTGCCCAGAATCTCTGCCGCCGCGGCGAGCGCGTCGTCATCCACTGCCACGAGGATCTTCGTCATTCGGCGCCTCCACGCATGTCGAGGTGACCGAATGTACGCGTTCAGTCGCTGGTGAGGGCGGCGATGAGTTCGTCGGCGGCGGAGTAGGGGTCGCAGTCGCCGGACAGGACCTTGGCGGCGAGCACGTCGAGGCGCTGGTGGCCGTGCAGGTCGCCCATCCGCTCGCGGAGCGCGGTCACGGCGATGGCCTCCACCTCGTCGCGGACCCGGGCCAGCCGGCGCCGGCGGAGCTCGCCGGACTCCTCCATCCAGGCGTGATGCTCGTCGAGCCGCCGGATGACGTCGTCGATGCCCTCGCCCTTGACCGCGACGGTCGGCACGATCGGCGGCTTCCAGCCGACGTCGCCGGCGAGCGCGATCATGTTGCGCAGGTCGCGTACGGTCTGCTGGGCGCCGTCCCGGTCGGCCTTGTTGACGACGAAGACGTCGGCGATCTCCAGGATCCCCGCCTTGGCGGCCTGGATCGAGTCGCCCATGCCCGGCGAGACCAGCACGATCGTCGAGTCCGCCAGCGAGGCGATCTCCACCTCCGCCTGGCCGACCCCGACGGTCTCGACCAGCACGACGTCACAGCCGGCCGCGTCGAGCACGCGGATGGCCTGGGGCGCCGCCCAGGACAGGCCGCCCAGGTGGCCGCGGCTGGCCATCGAGCGGATGAAGACGCCGGAGTCGCTCGCGTGGTCCTGCATGCGCACCCGGTCGCCGAGCAGCGCCCCGCCGGTGAACGGCGAGGACGGGTCGACCGCCAGCACGCCGACGCGTAGCCCGCGCGCCCGGAACGCCGTCACCAGCGCGCCGGTGGACGTGGACTTCCCGACGCCCGGGGCGCCGGTCAGGCCGATGACCCGCGCCCGGCCGGCGAGCGGGTTGAGCGCGGCCATGATGGGCCGCAGCTGCGGCGAGGCGTTCTCGACGAGGGAGATCAGCCGCGCCAGTGCGCGCGGCTGTCCCTTCCTCGCCCGCTCGACCAGATCCTCGACGTCGACGTTCCGCGCCACCCCGGGCCCTCAGACCTTCAGGATCAGGGCGTCGCCCTGGCCGCCGCCCCCGCACAGCCCCGCGGCGCCGACGCCGCCGCCCCGGCGGCGCAGCTCATGCGCCAGGTGCAGGACGATCCGCGCGCCGGACATGCCGATCGGGTGGCCGAGCGCGATGGCCCCGCCGTTGACGTTCACCTTGCTCGCGTCCACGCCGAGGTCGCGCATCGACTGGATGCCCACCGACGCGAACGCCTCGTTGATCTCGATCAGGTCGAGGTCGCCGACGGTCAGCCCCTGCTTGCCCAGGGCGTGCTTGATGGCGTTGGCCGGCTGGGACTGCAGCGAGTTGTCCGGGCCGGCGACGTTGCCGTGCGCGCCGATCTCGGCCAGCCAGGTCAGCCCGAGCTCCTCGGCCTTGGCCTTGGACATGACGACGACCGCGCACGCGCCATCGGAGATCTGCGAGGACGTGCCGGCGGTGATCGTGCCGTCCTTGCTGAACGCGGGCCGCAGGCGGGCCAGCGACTCGGCCGTCGTGTCGGCGCGGACGCCCTCGTCGGCGGAGAACACGACGGGGTCACCCTGCTTTCCACCCCCTTGGCTACGCCCCGCCGCCCCCGGGCGCTGCGGGATCTCCACCGGGACGATCTCGTCGTCGAACAGCTGGTTCTTGATGGCGTCGGCGGCCCGCTGGTGCGAGCGGGCGGCGAACTCGTCCTGCTCCTCGCGGGAGATGCCGAGCCTGGCGTTGTAACGCTCGGTCGACTCGCCCATCGAGACGCCGTCGAAGGCGTCGGTGAGACCGTCGTGGGCGGTGGCGTCGAGCACCTCGATCGAGCCGTACTTGTAGCCCTGGCGCGACTTCGGCAGCAGGTGCGGCGCGTTGGTCATCGACTCCATGCCGCCCGCCACCACGACGTCGAACTCGCCGGCGCGGATGAGCTGGTCGGCGAGGGCGATGGCGTCCAGGCCGGAGAGGCAGACCTTGTTGATCGTCAGCGACGGGACGTTCATCGGGATGCCGGCCTTGACGGCGGCCTGGCGGGACGGGATCTGTCCCGCGCCCGCCTGCAGCACGTGGCCCATGATGACGTAGTCGACCTGGTCGCCGGTGAGACCGGCGCGCTCCAGGGCGGCGCGGATGGCGATCGCGCCGAGGTCCACCGCTGCGAAGTCCTTGAGAGAGCCGAGCAGGCGCCCGATGGGCGTCCGCGCTCCGGCGACGATGACGGAACCGGCCATGAAACGAGACCTCCGACGAATGGTGGGGGCGACGTTTGCCAACATACCCACAAGAGAGCCGGGACTTTCCAGGGAGGCCACCGCCATGCTCACCCGAATCGATCACGTCGGGATCGCATGCCATGATCTTGAAGAGAAGATCGCTTTCTACGAGGGCACGTTCGGTCTGATCGTCGCGTCCCGGGAGGTCAATGAGCAGCAGGGGGTGAAGGAGGCGATGCTCCACGTGGCGGACGGGCCCGCCGGAGCCTCGTACGTCCAGTTGCTGGAACCGTTGCACCCCGATACGCCGGTCGGGAAGTTCCTGGCGAAACGGGGAGAAGGCGTGCACCACATCGGATACGGCGTCGAGGACGTGGTGGCCGCACTGGAGAGCATCGGCGGCAAGGGCGTGCGCCTGCTGGACGAACGTCCGCGGCACGGATCGATGGGCGCTTCGATCGCGTTCCTGCACCCCAAGGATGTCGGCGGCGTCCTGACCGAACTCGTCCAGGCGAGGCCACGCCAACACTGACTCATTGTCACCCGGGCAGAACCCGGTGCCTTACCAGGTCGCTACATGGGCTCTGACAATCGCGACAAACTGCCCAGGTCGTAAAGTTGAGCCCCCAACACGGCAGTGTCGGGAGTACTCTGCTGTCGCCGGAAAGTGGTCCCGCACGTGCCGTACCCCGTAACACGCAGTACTCGCGCGGCCATCGTCTGGTACCTCCACCACTTGTAGCCGTCTCGTCACAGCAGGATTGAGCCTCATGCAGTCCGACATCGACGCCCAGCTCAGCAACTTCTTCGAAGACAGCACGCCCCCACGCGAGTTCGACGTGGTGCTGCGCGGCTACGACCGGCACCAGGTCGAAGAGCACATCAAGCAGCTCGACGCCGAGGTCCGCCAGAGCCGTGAGCAGACTCAGGCACTGCAACGGGAGCTCTCCGACGCACATCGTCAGCTCCAGGAACAGGAGCGACCCACCTATTCCGGCCTCGGCGCGCGCATCGAGCAGTTGCTGCGCCTCGCCGAGGAGCAGGCGACCGAGCTCGTGCAGGCCGCCCGCACGGAGGCCAATGAGATCAAGGCCGCCGCGAAGGTCGACGCCGCGGAGTTGCGCGCCGCCGCGGAGAGCGAGGCGGCCGATGTCCGCGCCACCGCCAAGCGCGAGGGCGACGACATGCGCAACGCGGCCGAGCGCGAGGCCGAGGAGGTGCGCACGGCGGCCCGCCGGCACGCCGACGAGCTGACCTCCACCACCGAGCGCGAGGTCGCCAAGCTGCGCGCCACCGCCGACCACGAGGTCGCCGAGAAGCGCGCCAGCGCCGAGCGGGAGATCGCCAAGCTCCGGACCACGACCGAGCGGGAGGTCGCCCAGCTGCGGGCGTCCACCAAGCGCGAGCGCGACGAGATCCTCACCACCGCCAAGCGCCAGGCCGACGAGATGCGGGCGCAGGCCAACCGCATCCTCGAGGAGAGCGAGGCGCAGCGGGCCCAGGCCGAGGCCGAGTTCGAGATCCAGCTGGCCGCCCGGCGCGAAGAGGCCGAGCGGCAGGACGCCGAGCGGCACGCGGCCGCGCAGAGCGCCACGCAGAAGCTCGTGGCCGAGGCCGAGCAGCGTGCGGCGTCCGCCGAGCAGCGCGCCACCAAGGCGACCCAGCAGGCCGAGCAGACGCGCCGCGAGGCCGACAGCCACGCCAAGCAGCTCGTCGCCAACGCCCGCAAGAACTCCGAGCAGATCATCGCCGAGGCGAAGTCCCAGGCCGAGCACCTGCTCAGCGAGACCAAGAGCGAGGCCGAGCGGATGCGCACCACGGCCCAGCGACAGGTCGACGAGCTCACGCGCCAGCGGGACAGCATCACCAGCCACCTCAACCAGCTCCGTCAGCTCATCGGCGGCGTGTCCGCGCCGATGGGCGGACCGACCGAGGAGGCCATCGCCGCGCCGCCGGAGAAGCCCGCGATCGCCCCGGCCGAGCCCAAGCCCGCGCCGAAGCCGGCGCCCGCGGCGGCCGCGCCCGCGGCGGAGGCCAAGAAGAAGGACGAAGACGACGACTGGTGGCAGGAGTAACATCCTCCGCCGTTCGACCGCACTGAGCCGGACAAGAGCCTAGGGGCCGTAATCCCCTAGGCTCTTGTCGATATCTAGCTCAAGGAGACGTGCGTGCCGGCGGAAACCCCCCACGACGGCGGACAGCGCGAGGAGGTCGGGACCCTCGCGGACAGTGCCCGGCAGCCGGCGGGCGAGGTCGCCGCGCTCGATCCGGTCACCGACATCGCGGCCCGGGAGCGTGAGGCGGGCGTCGACGCGCTGTTCCCCTTCGGCCGCCCGGGCCGTCCGCTGACCCGCAGTCACCCGTTCATCTTCGGCTTCTACGGCGCGCTCGGGGTGCTGGCCGCCTACATGCTGGTCAAGGCGGTCACCGACGCCCGGCAGGTGATCGTCCTGATCGTCGTCGCGCTGTTCCTCGCCGTGGGCCTCAACCCGGCGGTCGAGGCGCTGACGCGGTTGGGCGTGTCCCGCCGGTGGGGCGTGCTCATCGTCTTCCTGTGCCTGGTCGGGTTCTTCGTCGGCTTCGGCTTCGCCATCGTGCCGCCGCTGACCGAACAGATCACCGCCTTCATCAACAACCTCAGCAGCGGCAACGGCTACCTCGAGCAGCTGGCGCACAACCCGAAGCTGCAAGACTGGGACCACCGCTACCACCTGCTCGAACGCGCCCAGACGGCGGTGCAGAGCAAGGACCTGGGCAAGCAGGCCGCCAACGGGATCCTCGGCGTCGGCCAAGTGGTGATCAGTGGCGTGTTCAGCACGTTCACCGTGTTGATCCTCACGCTCTACTTCCTCGGCTCGCTGCCGAACATCACCGGCTTCATGTACCGCCTGGCGCCCAGGTCCCGGCGCGCCCGCGTCGCGCTGCTGGGCGACGAGATCCTCTCCCGCATCGGCGGGTACGTCGCCGGCAACGTCCTCATCTCGGTCATCGCCGGGATCGTGGCCTACATCTATCTGCTGATCGTCAACGTCCCGTACGCCATCGCGCTGGCCATGCTGGTGGCCATCACCGACCTGATCCCCCTGATCGGGGCGACGATCGGGGCCGTCCTCGTCACCGCGATCGCGTTCTTCTCCGGCTTCTGGATCGGCATCGCCACCGCGATCTTCTTCCTGATCTACCAGCAGGTCGAGAACTACCTGGTCCAGCCGCGCGTGATGAAGAGGTCCGTCGACGTCCAGCCGGCCGTCACGATCATCGCGGCCCTCCTCGGCGGCGCGCTCCTCGGCGTGATCGGCGCGCTGCTGGCCATCCCCACCGCGGCCGCGGTCGCGTTGATCCTCCGCGAGGTCGTCATGCCCCGCCAGGAGAGCTCCTGACCGTACGGCCGTCGGGTCAGCGGGTCGTACGGCCGAGCGCCGCCGCGAACTCCGCCACCGCGTCGTTGAACAGCTGTGGTTGCTCGACGGCGGTGAGGTGGCCGGATCCGGGCACGAGGGTGAGCTCGGCGTTCGGCAGGGCGCCGGCCATCGCCCGCGCGTCCTCCTCCGTCGTGATCTCGTCCTCCGCGCCATGGATGACGAGCGCCGGGGACCGCAGTTCGGCGAGGGACTCCAGGGCGTCCGGGCGGGCCGCCATCGCCCGCTGTGCCCACGCCGCGGCGGCCGGGGGCGCCGACTGCACGAGCCCGCGCACCCGCCCGTAGATCAGCGCGCGCTGCCGCATCGTCGTCGGCCCGACCAGCCGTGGCAATAAATCCTCGAGGAGGACGTCCACGGTCTTGTCCTCCTCCAGCCGCTCCGCCATACGCAGCCGGCCGGCCCGCGCCGTCTCGGTGTCGGCCGTGGCCTTCGTGTCGGCGAGCACCAGGCCGAGGACGCGATCCGCGTGCCGGCGGCAGAACGCGAGCGTGATGTAGCCGCCCATCGACAGCCCGCCGACGACGGCCCGGTCGATGCCCTTCGCGTCGAGCAGCGCGGCGACGTCGTCCGCCATCACGTCGACCGAGGGTTCCGCGGTGCCGAGCGGGGACCCGCCGAAGCCGCGCAGGTCCGGTGTCACCACCCGGAACCGTGCGGACAGTGCCTCCCGCTGAGCCAGCCACATGGCGGACGACAGCGGGAACGCGTGCAGCAGGACCAGCGGTGTCCCGTCTCCGACGTCACGGCTGTACAGCTGCACGGCTATCACCTCATCGGGTAAGAATCCGGCTCAGCCCGGCGAACGCCCGGACCCCGTTATCCTCACCGCTGCGGATCGATCCGCCGAGAGGGTGGCCGTGTTCGGTCGCGGAGGTTTAGAAAATCCTTCTACTCGACCTCGGTGGGCAGCGGGTACGCCTCCGGCGCGACGCGGCGCACGATCTCGTTCAGCACGATCCGGACGTACGGCTCACCCACCCACAGGTGCTTGGCGTCGTCGACGCCGACGACCTCCGCCTGCGGCACCCGCTTGAAGCGCTCGCGGGCCTCCGCCGGCTGCAGGTAGTCGTCGCGTTCCGGGACGAGCGCGACGAGCGGGCGGCCGAACTCCGCCCAGGCGTCGAGGTCGGCGTCGGTCGCCCGGTGCAGCGGTGGGGACAGCAGGATCGCGCCCTCCACGAGCGGGTCGTGGCCCCACTTGAGGGCCAGCTCGGTGCCGAACGACCAGCCGAGCAGCCACGCCCGCGGCAGGTCGTGGTACTCGGCGTACTCGAGCGCCGCCGCAACGTCGTACCGCTCGGAGTCGCCGCCGCCGAACTCCCCCTCGCTCGTCCCGCGTTCGCTGGTCGTGCCGCGCGTGTTGAACCGCAGCACGGCGAGCCCGGCGAGGGCCGGCAGCCGGTAGGACGCCTTGCGCAGCACGTGGCTGTCCATCATGCCGCCGTGCGTCGGCAGCGGGTGCAGGCAGATGAGGGTGGCGACCGGCGGCCGGTCCTCGGGCACGGCCAGCTCGCCGACGAGGGTGAGGCCGTCGGCGGTCCGCAGCTCGATGTCGGTACGACGCGCGGGCAGCACCGTGCTCGCCCGGATCTCCCCCATCGCGGTCCCTTCTCAGTAGCGCGGTCCCCGACGGGACCGTTGGATGTTCGGCAGCCGGTTCAGCCGGTGGTTCCAGCACGGCCGGTGCCAGTGCCGCCGGTCGTCGGGCCCACCGCCCTCGGCGGGCCAGGCCACGAGATGCCCGACGCCGGGTGTGATCTCCTGGTCGCAGCCCGGACAGCGGTACGCCTTGGTCCCGCCGGCCACCGGCCGTACGATCCAGTCGCCGTCCGGCCCCTCCTCGATCCGCTGCGGACCGCCGAACGCGCTCGCCCCGGTCTCCCGGACGGTGTCGCGACCACGGCGGTTCTTGCGCGGACTCATCGGTCGTGCGGCGTGGAGTCCCCGGCCTTCGGGCCGGGGAGGGAACGCCGCTTCCTCCTCTGATTGTCGGTGGTGGTGTTTAGGGTGCGGGCATGCGGTTCCGGCTTGCGCCCACGCCCGCTCAAGAGCAGGCGCTGCTGGAGCACTGTACACATGCCCGATATATATGGAATCTCGCGGTCGAGCAGCACCAACATTGGCGACCGGGACGGAAGAACGCGCCGGGCTATGCCGAGCAGTCCCGCCAGTTGACCGAAGCGAGACGAGAGTTCGCATGGCTGGCGGCGGGTTCCCAAACCGTACGACAGCAGGCCCTGCGAGACTTCGCCCAGGCCATGGCGGGCTTCTTCGCCGGGACGCATCGGCGGCCGACCTGGCGTAAAGCAGGTCGGCATGAGGGGTTCCGGATCGTCGGGCAGCGCGGCAACCACTGGGACGTACGCCGCCTGGCCCGCAAGACGGGACAGGTGTGGATCCCGAAGGTCGGCTGGGTGAAGTTCCGCTGGTCCCGTAACGTTCCGGACGACGCCAAGTCGTTCCGGGTCAACCGAGACCGGGCGGGCCGCTGGCACGTCGCATTCGCGGTGATCCCACCCCCAATCAATGGACCCAGTACGGGCGAGGTCGTAGGTATAGATCGCGGGGTGGCCGTCTCGGCCGCGCTCTCGACAGGTGAGCGGTTGTCCGTGCCGGGCCTGCGCGAGACCGAGGCCAACCGCCTGCGGCGGCTGCAGCGCAGGCTCGCGCGCGCCAAGCTCGGGTCGAACCGCCGCGCGCAGATCAAGACCGTGATCGCCCAGTTGAAGGCGCGTGAGACCGATCGGCGTAAGGACTGGGTGGAGCAGGCCTCCACCGCCCTGTCCCGCCGCTACGACGTCATCCGGGTCGAAGACCTGAAGATCAAGAGCATGGTGCGGTCCGCGCGCGGCACCCTCGACGCGCCGGGCACGAACGTGCGGGCCAAGGCCGGACTCAACCGCTCCATCCACGCGGCCGGCTGGGGTCTTCTGGTGACCCGTCTGGAGCAGAAGGCGCCGGGCCGGGTGGAGAAGGTCGATCCCGCGTATACGTCTCAGAGCTGTCATGCCTGTGGGCATTGCGCTGCGGAGAGCCGTGAGAGCCAAGCGGTCTTTCGCTGTCGCGCCTGCGGGCATACCGATCACGCGGACGTGAACGCGGCCAAGAACATCGCGGCAGGACGTGCCGTGACAGCGCGAGGAGCCCTCCAGCCGCCGGGCGGGGCCGTGAACCGCGAACCTCAACCTGTTCTCACCCCCGGGTAGAAATCGGGTTGGAATCCCCCGCCTTCAGGCGGGGGAGGACGTCAAGGCGTTCAGGGTACGGGGACCGGGCCGTACGGGCCGAACCACCTGCCCGCGCCAATGCCCGACGGATCCATGAATGCGCGCGATAAGGGTTGCCGCCCGGTCTTGCTCGAGGACGATCCATTCATAAGTAAGCAGTCCAGCCATCGGCGGACCCAAACCGAGACAGGTGGATCGACATGAGCGCGAACACGGACTCCAAGCAGACCACCACCGACAACAACGCCGGGCGCAGCCAGGGCAGCGGCAGCAGCGACAACCGCAACCGCAACCGCAACGGCAGCGTCAAGGAGGGCGACAACATCAAGGCGCACCTGGGCTGGCGGATCTAGTACTCGCCACTTCGGTGTCACCGGAGCGGCCCCTCGGGGCCGCTCCATCTTTTTGTTCCGATTGTCTCAGCGGAACGTGCGGCCGGCGGTGAACAGCTCCTCCAGGAGCGGCGCGGGCGCGTAGGCCGGCTCGCGGTACTCGGTGTAGAGGGCGCGCAGCACCTCCACCGCGTGGCCGAGGCCGAGCCGGTCGAGGTCGGCGATCGGCCCGATCGGGTACCCGCAGCCGTAGCGCATCGCGGCGTCGATGGAGTCCGCGTCGGCGTACCCCGTCTCGAGCATGCGGACGGCGTCGTTGAGGTACGGGACGCGCAGCGCGTCGACGATGAACCCGGCGCGGTCGCGGCAGCGCACCGGACGCCTGCCGAGCGCCGTGACGTACTCGGCGGCCCGGCGCACGACCTCCGGAGCGGTCACCACGGTCGCGGCGATCTCCACGAGCTCGCCCGCCGGGTCGGGCAGGTTCAGCCCGATGACGTCCTGCGGCCGGTCGGTCGCGGCCGCCACCTCGATCACCGGCACCGTGGTCGTCGTCGTGGCGAGGACGGCGCCCGGCTTGGCCACGTCGTCGACGGCGGCGAACAGCGACCGCTTCACCGACGTGTCCTCGGCCACCGCCTCGACGATGAGGTCGCAGTCGGCGAGCAGCCCCAGCTCGGTGCCGCCCTCGACGGGTTGCTCCAGCGCCGTACGGACGGCGTCGGCCTTCTCCGCGTCCCCCGCCACGAACCGGACGTCGGCCCCGGCCCGCAGGCAGCCGCTGATGAGGGCGACGGCGAGCGGCCCCGACCCGACGACGCCCACCCGCGGCGGCGCCCCGGCCGGTTCGGCCTCGGCCGCGGCGGCCGGCTCGCCGTAGGAGTAGAAGCCGCGGCCGGTCTTGCGGCCCAGCAGGCCGGCGGTGACCATCTGCCGGAGGATCGGCGCGGGCGCGTGCCGCCGGTCCCGCGTCTCCCGGTAGATCGCCTCGCAGACCTCCAGCGAGACGTCCAGCCCGATGAGGTCCATCAGCGTCAGCGGGCCCATCGGCAGGCCGGTCGCCTTCATCGCCGCGTCGATGTCCGCACGGCTCGCGTGCCCGGCGTCGTACATCGCCGCCGCCTGGTTGAGGTAGCCGAACAGCAGCCGGTTCGCGATGAACCCGGCCCGGTCGCCGACCGTCACGCCGACCTTGCCGAGCCGCTCGACCAGCCCCTGGACGACGGACAGGGCCTCCGGCCGGGTCAGCACGGAGTGGATGATCTCGACGAGTTTCATCACCGGCGCGGGGTTGAAGAAGTGCACCCCGACGACCTGCTCCGGCCGGTTCGTGCTGACGGCGATCTCGGTGACCGACAGGGACGAGGTGTTGGTGGCGAGCACGGCGTCGGCCCGGCAGACCTCGTCGAGCTGCTCGAACACGCGGCGCTTGAGCTGGAGCTGCTCCGGCACGGCCTCGATGACCAGGTCGCAGTCGCCGAGCGCGCCGAACGACGTGGACAGCGTGATCCGGTCGAGGATCGCCTGCTGCTCCTCGGCGGACAGCTTCCCGCGCTTGACCGCTCGGCCGGTGGAGTTCTCCAGGTGACCGCGCCCGCGCTGCAGCGCCTCGTCGCCCACCTCGACCCCGACGACGTCCAGCCCACTACGGGCCAGCACCTCGGCGATCCCGGCCCCCATCGTCCCGAGCCCCACGACCCCGACCTTGTTCAGCGAAGCAGCCATGCCCGCAGTCTCCCAAAGCCCTGGCCCGCTCCCAAGACCAGCCCCGATCGGGCACCGTCACCGGCGCTCAGGACCTGGTGTCGCCATCGTCGCCGAAGTCGGGGACGTCGGCGGACAGCAGGTGTTCGGCGCCGCCTTCGAGGGCCTTGGCCGTCTCGGTGGAGCGGGGAAGCATGGTCTTCTCGTAGGTGTGGATCGCGTCGTCGACGGTGGCGGCGTTCGCGAGAGCGAGAGCGAGTTCACTGGCGTCGAGCATGGCGAGGTTGACGCCGACGCCGAGCGGAGGCATGAGGTGGGCGGCGTCGCCGAGCAGGGTCACCGTGGGGTCGTGTTCCCAGGTGTGCGGGACCGGCAGGGCGAAGATCGGACGATCGACGTAGGGGCCGTCGTTGTCGCTGATCATCTGGCGCATGCGGGGCGACCAGTGGGCGTACTCCACGAGTAGCAGGGCGCGGATCCCGTCGGTGTCGTCGGCGGCCAGGCCGCTCGCGGTGATCCAGTCGACCGGGACTCGTTGGATGAGGTAGACGCGGATGTGGTCTCCGCTGTTGCGCTGGGCGAACAGGCCGCGGTCGCCGTCGGCTGCGGCGGCGCTGCCCTGGCCGACCAGCTCGGCGATGTCCGGGTGCCGGTTCTCGACGTCGGAGAACCATGCCTCCAGGAAGCTCACCCCGGTGTACGCCGGGACGGCGGGGGACACGGCCGGGCGTACCCGGGAGAAGGCGCCGTCGGCGCCGATGACCAGATCGGTCTCGACGGTGGTGCCGTCGGCGAAGTGCAACCGCCGCGGCCCGTCGGCGGGCCCGCTGATCGTTTCGAGGGCACGGCCCCAGTGCACGGTTCCCGGTCGCAGGGAGTCGAGCAGCAGGTCGCGCAGCTGACCGCGGTCGATCTCCGGCTTGAAGAGCTCGTCGGCCTCCGGGACGTTGTGGAACGTGATCGTGCCGGTCGGGTCCATCTGGCGCATCTCCTGCCCTTCGGGGCGGGCCAGCTCGAAGAACGCGTCGAGCAGGCCGGCTTCGCGCAGGGCGATCTGGCCGTTGTCGGCGTGCAGGTCGAGCGTGCCGCCCTGGTTGCGCGCGTCGGGCCCGGTGTCGCGGTCGTAGACGGTGACCGCCATGCCGCGCTGCTGGAGGATGCGGGCGCAGGTCAGCCCGCCGGGCCCGGCGCCGATGACGCTGATCCTGGCGTGGTCAGGTGCTGGGGAGTTCATGGCCGTTCCTTCCAATCGGATGCTCTCAGCGCCTAGAAAAGCAGACCGAATCGAAAAGTGCAACGAGTTAACTTATCTTTCGATACAACTAGTGGATAGACTCAACTCATGACCATGCCTCCTGTCGGCCGCCGTGAACGTAAGAAGGCGGCCACCCGGCAAGCGATCGCCGACGCGGCGCTGCGGCTCTTCCTGGAGCGCGGCTACGAGCGGGTGAGCATCCGTGACATCGCCGACGCCGCCGACGTGTCGCCCGCCACGGTGTTCAAGCACTTCACCGGCAAGGAGGCCCTGGTGTTCGACCAGGCCGAGGCCCGGGAGTCGGAACTGATCGCCGCAGTCCGGCAGCGAACCGCCGGCCAGAGCATCCTCAACGCCCTCCGGCAGCACGTCCTCGACACCTGGCTGCCGATCGCAGCGCATCCGCAGCGGGCCGAGTTCATCAACTTGGTGGACTCCACGCCGGCGCTACGCGCGTACGCCGAACGCATGTGGACTCGGCACACCGACGCCCTCGGCGCAGCCATCGCCGACGAACTCGGCGTCGACCACGACGACCTCGCATGCGCGACTCTCGCGCGATTCGTCCTCGAGGTCCCGGCTCTCGCGCGCGGCCGGCAGGACCGCCGAGCCGCCGTCGAGACGATCTTCGACGTCCTCGCCCACGGCTGGCGACCGCCGAACGAGTCGCCCGCCCCGTAGCGCCCGGGCCGTTGCTCCGGGCCACCTCGCGGACCGGACGAAGACGAAGTGGGTCTGACATGACCACGAACAACGACACCGCCGCCATGCCGCAGGACTACCCGAGCCCGTCGGCCGCCGTGCGACCGGGCTACTCCGAGGGCGCGGTCACCGAGCCTTCTGTACGCCGTAGGCGGCGTACTGAGTGGCGGCCAGTTCGGCGTACAGGGAATTGGTGGCGAGAAGGTCGGCGTGACTGCCGATCGCCTCTATCCGGCCGGCGTTCATGACGATGATGCGGTCGGCCAGCGCGACAGTGGACAGCCGGTGCGCGATGATCAGCACGGTGATGCTGCGGGCGGCCTCGGCGACGGTATCGCGCAGCGCGGCCTCGTTGACCGCGTCGAGTTGTGATGTCACTTCGTCGAGAAGGAGCAGCCTCGGACGGCGCAGCAGGGCCCGGGCGATGGCCACTCGCTGGCGTTGTCCTCCGGACAGTTCGACGCCGTGGGGCCCTACCTCGGTGTCGAGTCCGAGAGGGAGGCGCTCGATCAGTTCGTTGAGGCGGGTGGCATGCAGAATGTCGCGCAATGCATCGTCCCCGGCGAGCGGGGCTCCGAGGAGCAGGTTGTCACGCAGGGTTCCCGACAGCACGGGCGTCTCCTGCTCGACGTAGCCGATGAGGGCACGGAGGCGGGCGATCGGCCAGGCGGTGACGTCGATGCCGTCGAGGAGGACCCGGCCGGAATCGGCCTCGTAGAACCGTTCGAGGAGGGAGAAGATGGTGGTCTTGCCGGCCCCGGACGGGCCGACGATGGCGGTCGTGCCCAACGCCGGAATCGCGAAAGTGACATCGTGGTGCGCCTTCGGTGCGTCCGGCCGGTAGCGGAAGTGCACACCTTCGAACGCCACCGCAGCCGGGGCGGGGCCTGCGCTCCCGTCGCCGGACCTGCGGCCGAGCCGATCGTCGCGGCCACGCTCCTGACGAGGTTCCACCGACGAGCCGGCGGGTTCGCGGGGTAGCTGTTCGACCTCGCGGATGCGAGCGACCGCCCCGACACCGATCTGGTAGCCGGTGACCGCGGCCACCAACTGCTGTGCCGCCGGCAGCAGGTAGGACACATACAGCAGGAATGCGATCAGAGTGCCGACATCGATGGCATTGGAAGCCACCCGTGCTCCGCCTACGCCGAGCACCGTCAGGAAGGCGATCTCTGACGAGGGCCTCGCTGCGCTGCCGGCGAGAGCCTGCCATTTGGCGGCACGCAAGCTGCCCTGCCAGGCCTGGACCGCGGCGGCGTGGATGCGTTGACCTTCAGCCTGCTCGGCACCGGCCGCCTTGACGGTTCGGAAGGCGCCGAGCGTCCGTTCCAAGGCCGCCCCCATCAGTCCGACAGACCGTTGTATCTCGCGAGTGGCGTGCCTTATCCGTGGCAGTACCGCACTGATCACCGACCACGTCAGCGCGATCACGGTCAAGGTGACGGCGAGGAGCACCGGATCCAGCAGTGCCATCAGGAAAAGCGTGGCGAGCGCGGTGAGGCCACCCGTGACCGAGCCGATGAGAGACGTGGTCGTGACCTCGCGCAGCAGTGTCGTGTCGGAGGTGACCCGGGACATCAGATCGCCCGGTTCGGAGTGATCCACCGCGCCGACCCGTAGCCGAAGCAGGCAGGACACCACCCGCCCGCGCGCGGACAGCACCACCGACGCCGAGGTCCGCCGCAGCACGTAGTCGGCGAGGGCTCCGATCACGGAGCTCACCATCACCAGGACGGTCATGAGCAACAACGTCGCCGTCAGGGCTCGACGATGCGAGAGTTCGTCGATGAGCCTCCGCGTGACCAGTGGGAGCGCAAGGCCGGCCGCCCCGCTCAGGACACTCAGCACACCGCCTGCAAGAAGGGCGAGGCGGTGCGGCCGCACATAATCGAGCAGCGCCCGCCAAGCGGCCGAGTGATCATTCATTCACGTCGACCCTCAATCAGGCACACACCCCACCGGGCCGCGCCACGGGGAAGGGGTTGCGATCAGCTCGTGAATCACAACCCCTTCCAACCTGTTCTTGGATTACGATCTGAGCAGCTCATCCGAAGCAGGGGTCGTACTTGTAATTGCCCTGGCCGGAACTCTCCTTGTCGGAACCGGTCCACCCTGCTATCAGCTGCGCCGCCGTTCCAATGGGCAGGATCCATGGAGGTTGATACTCAACGTTTCTCATTATTTCCTCCCGCGTCAGATATTTATCGCCCTTCTCTTTCTCATTGTACGCGCAAAGTCGCTCGCCATACATGACGACCGGAATATTTGTTCGCCATATGACACATAGTTTACCGCGCCATTAGCTTGCATCTCTGGATTCAGCAATGTCAATGACATTCACGCTTTGAGACCTGCGAGACGAGAGGGGGTGCGTCCTCTCAATACTCAGCCAGCCGATCAATGAAAGCGTGATATCGAGGCGTTGCAACTGTCGTGAAGTCACTGCCGCCACTCCAGCTTGTTTGAGCACACTGGAGAGAACGTCCTGATCGAACATCTCCCAAATATCGCCAGGGGCATGGCGGATCAGCTTCTGAAGGGTTGGTTCGTTACGCGTCAATCCCAAGAAGTACACCTCGCCAAAGCCAACCTTAGCGACTTTCCTCTTGCGGATGATTTCGGGGAGCAGACCCTCCATCGCAGCAGCGAGGACTGGTTTCCTTTCTCCCGGCTCTGGCCGCATTCGGGCCTGTATCCCCAATCCGAAAGCGAGCAATCTCGGATCGAGGAAGGGGTGAGAACGTGCAATTCCCAGAGGCGCCGCCACCTCCCATCGAAGTGCGTCGCCAGCTCGTTGCTCGACCATATCAATGGCCAAAGACAGAGCCGTCCGAGAACACCGCCGGTACCTACGTTGGAGCTGCACCATTGTTCGTTCACGCAAGTCGTGGCGACGCGCGAATTCTGGCCTGACCCATGGCGGAATCGTGGCGTCCGTCTGCCGACCGAGTCGCCTCTCGTTGCGACGATGGAATAGGGGTATTCGCCAGGCCGACGCAATCGGTTCAATGCCATATTGCTGCACGACAGCCCACGGGCCGCGGTTGCATGTCTGCGCCCAAATGTGAACCTGTCTCCACGTCTCCAGCAACTTTCCGCTACGCAGCAAGTCCGCCAGATAGTACGGCTGAAGGACGTGCACCTCGTCAGATCCCATGCCCGTAAGCAAGGTCAGACAACCTTCTTGGGCGGCAGCATCGACAGTGCATCGGGATATCGAATCACCCCACAACCCCGTATAAGGCTCATCATAGAGCGGAGGATTTTCGAAGGGGTCGAAGAAAAGGAGGCCGTCCGCCGCGATCTTATGGGCACACATATTCCCTTCGCCGCGAAGAATCGTATCGATATATAGTTGCTCTTTGGAGAGAAGGGGTAGCTTCTCATATATCAGAGATAGAGTATGCAGAGGATACTCACCGACTCCGGAGCGAATCAGATCCCGGGCAAGCAAAGAAATCGAGGTGGAGTCCATCCCTCCAGACAGATCAGCCATCGTGCGTCCATGGATCCGCTCCCGAGTCGCCGCAGTGAGCATAGACCTGTATTGCTCAGCGATCTCCGCCGGAACATTTGAACCTGGATCTACAATGCTCGATACCCAATCGAAGCACTTGCGCCGCTCGACCTCCGCTCCTGGGAGTCCCAGGATCACGGCTGTTCCTGGAAGTACTCGCGCGATCCCTGCGTACGCGCATTCTTCCCTCGGTTCCTCCTCATGAGGCAGCATTGCCATCAGGAACTCGGCGAAGTATTCATAGTTGAGGCGCCGCGGCTCTTGCTCGGCCGCCAGAGCACTCATTTCCGTGGAGAACAATTGCCGATCCGGTCTGTTCATCCAGAACAGAGGATATCCGCCCATCGGGTCACGACTTCCGATCAAACGTCGGCTCTTCGCATCCCAAATAACAAGTGCGAAGTCTCCCTCCAGTAGGTCCAGCGCCGATACACCCATATCTTGATAGGCGGTGAGCGCGAGGTCCGCATCGTTCTCATACAGCGCCGGCGACAGCGACTTGAGTCTTGACATAAGGTCCTGTTTGTAATAGAGCGAACCCATGAGCGCTGCAATGTCGCCGCCCCTACGGATCCACGACGTCAGGCCCGACGGTTGCCCCGAACGAACGATTGCAATCTGAACCTGGAGCTTTCCTGATCGGCGAATAACCGTAAATCCCGGCGCCATCAACCAGGCCCCCTTCGTCGTTATGTGTAGCGTGCGACAGGTGTATGCTGCCGGCAGATATACTCGTCATCGCTGACGATGAAGCCATCCAATTCGCACCAACAGTGGAAAGCCACCGGGTACGCCACCCCCACCACCAGCGTCGGCCGCAGCCCTTGGTCGCGGAGGAGCGCCCAAGAGCACAAAGCCTGGTCTTTGCAGTCGAGGGGCAGCGGATGGCGGGCTCTGAGCCGACGAGTCGTCTCCCTGATGAAGTCCGCCAGTCGTCGGCGATCTGAACAGGCGGCTCCAGTAGGTGCCGAATTCTGCCGACGGCAGGCCTGCCATGTTGCAACCGCTTGCGACCAACCGAGTATCCGGACGGAGACATAGGAAAGGGTCATCAAAGCCGCCATGCGCCTATTGACCGAGCGCGTTCTGGCCTGCACCAACCGCAACAAGATCAGCACGACTCGAGACAGTATCGCCGATCGTCGACCCGATGCTTCAGAGATCTCATCGAGCGGGCAGATGAGTCCTCTACCTGTCAGATCGCGCAAGAACGAGTCAAGGTCTCTACGGATTACCGAGAGAGGCGTCGAGTAAGTGACCGCGGACTTTTCGGCCGCCGAGGCGGTGCCGCCATCAAGGACATCGTGCAGCATCTCGACGGCCGTGCTGGAGAGCGCGTAGAACTGTCCATCAAGATCTAGTAGTTGGCCTGTTCCGTCGGGAAGTCGTAGCAACACGACGTTCGGTGACAGCCGATACTCGCCGCCCCTCCCCTGGAGTACCTGGATCTTCATATCGCTCCCGTGACACCTCCGCTCGCCCGGCTGCGTGACTCCGATCTTCATCGCCGACCCACGATGTCGCTGCGCCAAGGGAGATCTTCACTTCCGCCGATCACTGAGCCATTACATCGGCGACCCGGCCCTGTCCGCGCGATATGCTCACATATACACCTTTTCGTCCACTACGTGAGTCAAAGCGAGGCAACGTCTTATGACAGAATCGGTTGATCGACCTCTACGTTTCCGCGGTCGGCTGAGTCGAGGAACGCGTCGCCGGACGCAACCCCGCTCGTTGGACGGGACCCCCGGCGCAGGGAACGGCACCGCTGGTCGGCCGTGCCGTTCCCTCGCTGCTGTTGTCGACTTTGCTGACTAGCCGCAGGAGTAGCCCTCGTCGCCCCAGTCATCGTCGTCGGTTCGGATCTGGGTGGAGATATGACCGGCGGCGGTGTGCTGAGGCGCGACGGCGATGCCATTGTGAGGTGCGATGGCGACCTGCGCGCCGGCCTGGACGGCGGTTCCCAGGAACAGGGTTGTCGCTCCGGCGAAGGCCGCTCCTGAGATGGCGATAGCAATCCGCTTGGGAATTCTCATGGAACACACCCCTTTGTTCGATCGATGGACATGCGGTTGGCACACACTCAGGACTTGACCGGTAGACGGTATGCGGTGCCTATCCACACTCCACTCGACCTCGCATCACGCCCCGAATCAACCCATATTTCGTTATAAGGCGAAATTTTCACCGATGCTTGGCTGGAGATAAGCGTGTGCTTTAGCAACACCCAGCCGCGTTCACCGAGTCTTTTGCGCGGCGTGCCCGAGGGCGTCGAGAACAAAGCGCGCTCGTTCCGTCACCGCGGTGCGAGGAAGGAGGACCGGTTCATAGCCATAGTCGGTGTAGGCCGCGACGCAGGCGTGGAAGGTCCGCTCCGCCTCCTCGGGAGTCTGCCGACGGTCGTCGTCCCGCCGGTAGATCTCGGGCCAGTGCGGGGCGACGAACACCCGGCGGTCGTACCGGAACCGCTGCGCGGCGGCGTGCAGATGCGGGGGTACGGGCAGCCGCATGAGCCGGAGATACCCGATGACGTCGACGACCCCGCGATCGAAGAAGACCGGCGCGCTCCCGGCCGCCCCGTACTCCGTCGCATGCCGGTACGAGCGCAGGTCCCAAGCGAGCATGAGCTCGGCGAACAGTCCGGGGTCCCGCCAGGGCAGCGCCGCACCGCCGATGGCCACCTGGTCCTGGATGATGGCGCGACCGCCCTCCGGAGCGCACGCGAACCGCTCGCGGCGCAGTTGCTCGATCAGCGTCGTCTTCCCGGCCCCGGGCCCTCCGGTGACCACGACGAACCGGCTCTGCGGCTGAACGGACATGCGAGATCCTCCTCGGTACGGGGAATGCGGAACACGCTCGGGATGAGCGGGAGTTCGCCGGTGGTGCACTGCGGCGAGATGGGGAGAGGCGCGCGGCCGTAGGAGAAGTGGCGCGCGGAAGATGGCGCGCGAGGGGCGCGGGCTGCTTCCAGGGTAGCGATCAGGCGCGGGGAACCCTGGCGTGCCGGTCGAGCTCAGCCGTGCAGGCGGAACCAGGTCGTGGTGCCGTCGCGTTCGGCCTCGACGCCCCATTCGGCGGCGAGCGCGGTCACGATGACGATGCCCCGGCCGTTCTCTGCCTCACCTTAGATGAGGCGGCCCGCGTCCTGATGCGCTCGCCCTCCTCGCTGAGCCGCATCGAGAAGGGCCTGCACCACGTTCCGGTACGGGACCTGGAGTACATCCTCGGCAAGTACGCCGTCACCGACCCCGCCGTACGGGACCGCCTCTTCGGCTGGTGCCGCAACGGCCGCAAGAAGGGCTGGTGGCAGCGCTACGCCACCGACCTCTCCCCCGAGATGATGGACTTCATCGGGCTAGAAGCCGACGCCACCTTCATCGGACTGTTCGAACTGATCCTGGTCCCCGGGCTGCTTCAAACCGAGGCGTACGCCCGCGCGCTCATGGAGAAAGGACAGTTCGCCGACGACCCCGAGCGCATCCACCGACTCGTCGCCGTGCGCATGCTCCGCCAGGAACTGCTACACAGACCAGACACCCCTGAGCTGTGGACGATCATTGACGAAGCGGCGCTGCGGCGGCAGATCGGCGGGCCAAAGATCATGCGCACCCAACTGAAGCATCTAATCGATGCTTCGGATCTGCCGGAAGTAAGAATTCAGGTCATACCCTTCACCACAGGTACACACCGAGGAGTGTCCGGGGCGTCCGAGATCTTGGACATCGGAGATCGCGGCGACCTGCGGATCGTCACGGTCGACTCCTTGACCGTGATGTCCTATCGCGAAGATGAATCAGATATCCAAGCCTACGGTGCGGCCTTCGATCAACTCAGAGCCGCCGCGCTCTCTGAGCGGGAGTCTCAAAAGCTGATCGCCGGGCTATTGTCAGAGCTATGACAACCTCCTATTCACCTAAGCCATCGTGGCGGACGAGCAGCTACAGCGCGGATCAAGGCGGCACGTGCGTGCAGGTAGCCGCCGTGTGGCGGACGAGCAGCCACAGCGGCGAGCAGGGCGGCGAGTGCGTCCAGGTCGCCGTCGTGCGTCCTGGCCTCAGCGGGCGATAGGGGTTTCGGACGGATCGCGCCAAGTTGTAGCCGGGTCGAGCGCTGTTGGCCTTCGGTGGGCGTACCGAATCCTCGGCGAAGCGCTCCGACCGGCCGCGCTCTGCCCTGGTTCGCCACATCTGCGCCAGAGCTTCGCCGAGCCTTTGGCCTGCGGCTGATCCGGCAGTCGAATCACCGGATGCGGCCGGACCACCGGCGGCCGCTCGATGCAGGATCGTCGTCCGCCGGGGCGCCTCTGGTCTTTCTGCGCCGTCTACTGGGAGTAGAAACATCTTCTCCCAGTAGACACTCCAGGAAATGCACCCCTCGCAGGCGGGTCCGGTCCCTCCCGTTCGGGGGATTTCGGCCTGACGCGCGACGATCCGGTGGAGCAGGTGCACCTGGCCGGCGGTGAACCGCTGACGCCCATCGCGGGCGACGGCGCCGGCGGTCATCACCCAGGGGGACGCGCGAGCGCGTGGTGCAGGCTCGGCACCGCCTCATCCGTGGTGACGTCAATGTCTGTTTCCTGCCAGCATCGTGGCACCGACGCTTCGTACGGTTGGCGCGTGAAAACTGATGTTGCCGATGTCGATCAGCACCGCCGATTGCCTGGTCCTGTCGTCTGGTTCATGGCGCTTGCGGCTGCGCTCGGGACAGCGACGATCTACCCGTTGCAGCCGGCGATCTCCGATGTGGCGAACTCGTTGAACGCCTCGCTCGCTGCGGTCGGGGTAGCGCTTGCGTGCGGGCCGCTGGGATACATGGTCGGACTCGGTCTGCTCGTCCCGCTGGTCGACCGATTTCCTCCGGGGCGGGTGCTGTCGGCGCAGGTCGGCGTCCTGGCGGCCGCCCTGTTCTCGAGTGCTGTCGTCGGCGACGTATGGGCGTTGGGCGCGGCGATCGGCGTGACCGGGGCCTGCTCGGCAGTTGGCGCGGGCCTCAGTTCGGTGGTCGGCCGGCTCGCGTCCCCGCATCGGCGAGCGGCGACGCTGGGGATCGTGACGGCCGGGATATCGGCGGGGATCCTCCTCGGCCGGATCGTCGGCGGCTGGCTCGCCGAGGTGATCGGCTGGCGTGGCATGCTCATGGTGTTCGCCGCGGCCTGTGCGGCCGTCGCGGTGGGCTTGCTGCTGGTGGTCCCGGGCACCCGGGGAGGAGCCGAGCGTGGTTATCTCGCCACGCTGAGGTCGATTCCGGGCCTGTTCGTCCGGTACGCCGCGTTGCGGTTGGCCGCTGCCCGCGGTGCCCTGTGGTTCTTCGCGTTCTGTGCGCTGTGGGCCGGGCTGGCGGTGGCGCTCTCGAAGCCCCCCTACTCGTACTCGGCAGAGCGTATCGGCATGTACGCGCTTGCCGGCCTCCTCGGCATTCTCGCCACCCGGGTTTCGGGCATGTGCACCGATCGTGTGGGCGCGCGCCGCGTGATCCTCGTAGGTCTGGTGATCGCCGGAGCCGCGGCGGCGATCGTCGGGTTCGTCCTTCCGAGTGCTGCCGCGGCCTTGGCCTGTCTGGCGCTATTCGACGCGGGACTGTTCGCCGCGCAAGTCGCGAATCAAAGCACCATCCTCGCGATCGACCCGGCGGCACCCGCGCGGTTCAACAGCGCCTACATGTTCGTCTACTTCGTCGGCGGAAGCCTCGGGACGGCATTCGGCGCCACGGCCGTCGAACGGTTCGGCTGGCCTGTGACAACGGCGATCATCTCAGCGGCCATCGCCATTGCCGCGGTGATCACGCTGTGCGCGAACGATCGCTCCGTTCGGTCCACTTCCACAGGCCGCGCTCAAGACCATCTTGTCCGGAACTCTTAGCCCGGTCCGATCAGGCGATAGCGGGCCTTCCGAACGGATCGCGCGAAGCCGCAGCCAGGGCGGGGCTGCCGGGCTTCGGTGGGCGTACCGAATGCTCGGTGAAGCGCTCCGGCCAGCCGCGCTTTGCCCTGGTTCGTCACAGACTGCGCCAGGGTTTGCCGAGCCCTTGGCCGCAGCCGATCCGGCAGGCGGCCGGTGGTGAACCGCTGACACCCATCGCGGGCGGCGGCGCACGATCTGCGCGATGCCCTGGCATCGGTGGTCGGATCGCCGAGCCTGCAAGACGCGCTCGCGCGTCCCTGGTCCGGCGGATCGGCAGGCCGGCCCGCCCCCGGCGAACGGCCGGGGCGGATGGCCACGCCGACCTCACACTTCGGTGCGTTGTCTCGTCGAACCGGTGAAGACGAAGCGACCAAGGGAGTCGACGACACCATGAGCACCCAGTCCGAGCCGGGACACGGTCGGCTCGATCCGGGCCTGAACGCGATCATGAGCGAGCGGCGTCAGCTGATCAATCTCGCGTACCGCCTGCTCGGCTCCCTGGCCGACGCCGAGGACGTCGTACAAGAGACGTACACCCGCTGGTACGCCATGTCGCCGCAGCAACAGCAGGCCATCGAGTCCCCCGGTGCCTGGTTGACGAAGGTCGCCGGTCGCATCTGCCTGGACCTGCTCGGCTCGGCACGCGCCAGGCGGGAGCGCTACGTGGGCGAATGGGTTCCCGAGCCGCTGCCCGAACCCACCGAGTGGATCAATGGACGGTCGGACGCCACGGGAGATCCGGCGGACCGGGTCACCCTCGACGAGTCGGTCAGCATGGCCTTTCTCGTCGTGCTCGAGTCGATGACGCCGGCCGAGCGTGTCGCGTTCGTCCTGCACGACGTCTTCCGCTACTCCTTTGCCGAAGTGGCCGACGTCGTCGGCCGTACGCCGGCGGCATGCCGCCAGCTGGCCTCCTCGGCCCGTCGTCGCATTCGCACGGCGCAGACTCCCGCGACCCCCGCGAGCCGGCAGGCCGGGATCGTCAGGGATTTCAAACAGGCGTGGGAGGCCAAGGACCTGGAGGGCCTCATCGGCCTTCTCGACCCCGACGCCACGGTGATCGCCGACGGCGGCGGCCTCGCCGCCGCCGTGCTCCACCCGGTCGAAGGCAGTGAGCGGATCGCGCGCTACGTCATCGACCTCGCGGTCAGGACACCCGACAACGTGACGTTCCTGGAGCGCACGGTCAACGGTCAGCCCGGTCTGGTCGTCCAGCAGGACGGCGTCACCGTGACGGTGTTCGCGTTCGAGATCGCCGACGACCGGATCAAGCACATCTGGGCGGTACGCAACCCCGACAAGCTCGGGCCCTGGACGACGGGCTGACGGGAGCCCGTACCGAATGCTCGGTCGAAGCGGCTCTCCGGCCGCGCTTTCTGGCGGTTCGCCGCGCTCCTGTGTCGCTTCGCCGAGACTTCCGCTCAGCCGTAGGCACGAGCGGTCGAGTGCGGCCTGGCCCGGTCAGGCTCGTGGGTCGACATTCCAGGTGGCGGGAAGCTCCGTGTCACAGAAGGCGCAGTGGTAGTCGTCGTCTCGGACGACGTTCCGCTCCTCGCAGGCCGGGCAGCGGCGGAAGACGGAGATCTTAGCGTTGGGCGCATGACGACGACATCGACGGCGCAAGTCCCCGTTTCCCTCTATGGATTCCTGACCCCCAAACCCGGACACGCCGACGAGCTCCGGCGGTTGCTGATGGACCTCGTCGAACCGTCCCGAGGACACGAGGGCAGCCTTCAGTGCCACCTCCACGAGCAGGAGGACGGCCGGTTCTTCCTGTACGAGATCTGGCGTTCGCGGGAGGACCTCGACCGGCACAACGCGACCCCGCTGCTGCGCGCCTTCATGGACGAACTGCCGGCGCACCTGGAAGGGATCCCCGAGGCGTACTTCGGCGTGCTGAGAAGTCCTTATCCGGCCGTCAGGGCCTGAGCGAATATTCGGAGGACTTCCGGCGGAGCCGGCGACAGGATGCAGCCCATGAACCGTCAGGAAATCAGTGCCATCGCCCATGGCGACCGTCCCATCGCGGCTCCGCTCTCGGACGAATCGGTGCGGATCCTGCTCGATCGGGCTCTCCGGCGCGGGGACGAGCAGATCCTCGATCTCGGCTGTGGAGCGGGGACCTGGTTGATACGCGCGCTGGTCGACCGTCCCGGGCTACGCGCGGTGGGCGTCGACATCGACGCCTCGGCGATCGCGCGCGCCGAGAAGGCCGCGACCGCCGCGGGAGTGGCCGATCGGGTCGTCTTCCACGCTATGGACGCCACGGACTTCACCGCACCGCACCGTTTCGACCTTGTGCTCAGCGTGGGCGCCGCGCATGCCTTCGGCGGGCTCCTGCCCACCCTCGAAGCGGCCGACGGGCATCTCGCTCCCGAGGGCGGGGTCCTCGTCGGTGACGGCTTCTGGGAGCATCCACCGGGCCAGGCGACTCTCGACGCCGGGTTCGACGCCGGGGAGTACGACGACCTCGCCACGACCGTCGACCGGATCACGGACCGTGGGTGGGCGCCGATCTACGGGCACGTCAGCACGCGGCAGGAGTGGGACGACTACGAATGGTCCTGGACCGGCACCCTGTCACGCTGGGCGCTGGAACACCCGGAGCATCCGGACGGCGACGAGGCCCTCAGAGTCGCGGCCGAGCACCGTACCGACTGGCTGCACGGCTACCGCGGCACTCTCGGATTTCTCACCGTCCACCTGCGCCGCACACGTGACCGCTGAGCCGTTTCCCGGGGAGACACGCGTAGCGAGGCCGTCGAAGAGCTGTACGCGATCTTCGGCGTGGTCCTTGCCCTCGTCGGCTCGTCGTGGACTGTCATCACCAACCGCCACGGGCGGTTTCCGCTTCACCAGCGGATCGCGACAAACAGGGAGATTCAATGACGACGAAACAGTCTGCCGGTGCGGCTGGCAGCGGCGACCCCAAGCAGCCACGGACCACCCACCACGCCGGGCACCGCACTTCGACCGTGGACCGGGCCCTCGCGTCGGTTCCGGAAGCGTTCCCGGAGACGATGACCGTCCACGACCTGCAGGAGGAGATGACCGCCGGGCGGCTGACCTCCGTAGAACTGACGCGGCGATGCCTGGAGCGCATCGATCGGCTGAACCCGGTGCTGCGCGCGGTCATCTCGGTGAACCCGCGCGCACTCGATGAGGCCCGCGCGTCCGACCGACGTCGAGCCTCGGGCGAGACGCTCGGCCCACTCGACGGCGTGCCCGTCCTGCCCAAGGACAGCATCGACGTGGCGGGCCTGGCGACGACGGTGGGCTCCGAAGTACTCCGTCACGCCCTGCCGACCTCCGACGCCCGCCTGGTCACCCGGTTGCGCCGGGGCGGCGCGGTGATCATCGGCAAGGCGAACCTGTCGGAATGGTGCAACTACCGCACATCGAGCGGGATCGCCGGTTGGAGCGCCGTCGGTGGTCAGACCAGGAACCCCTACGTCCTGGACCGGACGCCGAACGGGTCCTCCAGCGGTTCCGCGGTGGCGCCGGCGGCGGGCATGGTCCCGCTCGCCATCGGCACCGACACCTCCGGCTCCATCATCGCCCCCGCGGCGGCGAACGGGGTCGTGGGCTTCAGGCCGTCCCTGGGGCGGGTCAGCGGGATCGGCCTCTTCCCGATCTCGCCGGATCAGGACACCGCCGGACCGATCGCCCGGCACGTGGCCGACGCGGCCGCGGTGTTCGAGGTGATCGCGGAGACGTGCGCGCCGATTCGCCTGGACGCCGAGCCGCGGCTCGGAACCAGGATCGGCGTGTGGCGCGGAATCAGGTTCGGGGGAAGCCTCCCGGACGTGGACCGCGTCTTCGGCGCGGCCATCGCGAAACTCCGCGACCTGGGCGTGACCACCGTCGAGGTGGAACTGCCCGACCCTGACACATCGGCGCTACTGCCGTACGAGTTCAAGGAGGCCGTCAACGCCTACCTGGCTCTCCGCGGCGGGGAACCCCGTGATCTGGCCGAACTCATCGCCCTTCACCGGGGCGAACCGGCCGAACGCGAGCGCGTCCGGGAGCTCGGGCTGACCAGGTTCGAAGCGGCCCAGGCCGCGGAGTCGGCCCACACTCCCCGGTGGTACCGCGAGGAGCGCCACCGGATCGTCGAGGAGACCCGGCGGAGCATCGACGGCGTCTTCGCGGAACATCGCCTGGACGCGGTCATCGCACCGAGCAACGGACCGGCCTGGAAGATCCTCGGTCCGTACGACTACCCGTGGGTGTACTCGTTCGGGCCCGCGGCGGTCGCCGGATATCCGGTCATCACCGTGCCCGCCGGGCACGCCTACGGGGCACTGCCGCTGGGCGTCTCCCTCATCGGGCGCGGCGGCGACGACGAGAGGCTGCTGGGCCTCGCGAACGTCTTCGAGCAGGCCACGCAGGCCCGCACATCGCCCCGGTACCTGACCACGCTGCCGGAGTGACCCCCTGAAGGGGCCGGCGCGGTTCTCCGCGCGGGCCCCTTCGTACGCCGGGAGGTTCGCCACCACGCGCCTCTGAGGCCGCGGCGAGCATGCCGGGCGGGGACCGGGCGACCCGCCCTGCGCAACTTCAGGCGGGTCGCCCGGGGGTTCACGGGGTGGCGTCGGGGTTCACGCCGACGACGATCGTGGCGAGCAGGCCGTGGGTGACCGGGCCCTTGCGGAGCGGGCGCAGGGTCAGGAGGCCGGCCGATCCGCCGCTCTGGTAGATGCCGTCCTCCCCCAGCTTCGTGCGCCGGGTGGTGTTGATGGCGTACGGCTGGAGCCCGGCGATCCGCTCGGTGACGTTCTCGTCGAAGAAGAACTGGCCGGTGTGGGCCACGTGGCCGCCGGTGTACTTCCGGCCGACGACCCTGCCGCCGAGGTGGACCTTGGCGTGGATGTGGATCGCCCGGCCGATGTACCAGCCGGGGTACAGCGTGCGGAACTCCACGACGCCGTGCCGGTCGGTGAGCTGGACGCCCCGCAGGAAGGTGAGCTTGTCGGTCGGCTCCGCGTGCCCTCCACCACCGCCCGGAGGCGGCGAGCCGGGCGGCGGAGTCGGCGTGCCGGTGGGCGGCGTCCCGCCGCCCGGACCGCCGGGGCCGCCGCCGTTCGCGCCGCCGACGCCCATGGCCGTGTAACCGGAGTACTCGCCGAGCGCGTCGCAGTGCCAGACGTCCAGCGCGGCCTTCGGGATGGGCGCGCAGGTGGCCGCGTCGACGACGGTGGCGCGCAGGATGACGGGCACGCCCTCCTTGCGCTCGGTGATGTCGCGGCGGAAGAGTTCGTAGTCGAGGTAGTAGGGGCCCTCGACCAGCTCCGGTGCCAGCACGCACGCCGGGCTCGGGCCGCCCGGCGTGCGGGTGGTGGACGCGCCGGCCGCCGCGCGGCCCAGCGCGACGACCCCGGCGGCGCCGAGGCCCGCCCCGCCGAGGGCGGTGAGTGCCGCACGGCGGTTCACGCCGCCGGCTTTCGGGGACTGCTCCTGCTGTTCGTGGTCGGTCATGCGCTCGCCCACCCTTGGTTGACATCGGCTATGACGATCAGTCGGCCCCCGCGTGGAGGACGCTAGGCGTATCCCGTGAGATCCAGATGAGAGCGAACTGAGAACCATGAGATTTCCGCAGCCGTCCGTCGATCCGGCGGAGCGCGGTTCGTGTAGGGAGTGAGACACGGCAGAGCGCCGGTACCGAGCAGAGGACCTCCGATGAAGCAGTACATCCTCACCGTCTACCAGCCCGACGGAGACACGCCGCCCGCCGACGAACTCGCGAAGATCATGCAGAGAGTCGATGCCTGGAGCGAGGAGCTCAAGGCCGCCGGCGCCTGGGTCTTCACGGGAGGGCTCTACCCCGCCGACACGGCCACGGTCGTACGGCTCCGGGCCGGCGAGACGCTGATCACCGACGGGCCGTACACCGAGGGCAAGGAGCACATCGGCGGCTTCACGATCATCCGGGTGGCCGATCTGGACGCCGCGCTGAAGTGGGCGGAGGAGTTCACTCGCATCACGACGCTGCCCGTCGAGGTGCGTCCGATGCCGGCCGACGCCTGACGTGTCCGCGTCTTCCGCCACCGCGCGGGTCGAGCGGGTCTTCCGTGCGGAGTACGGCCGGGCGGTGGCCGTCCTGGTCCGCGTCTTCGGCGACATCGGGATCGCCGAGGAGGCGGTCCAGGACGCCTTCGCCGAGGCGCTGCGGCGCTGGCCGTCCGCCGGGCCGCCGCCGAGCCCGGCGGGATGGATCATCACCACCGCCCGCAACCGGGCGATCGACCGGCTGCGGCGGGAGGCCTCGCGCGCGGACCGGCACGCCCAGGCCGCCCTGCTGTACGCCGCCGACGAACCGCTCGAGGAGGGTCCGGTGCGCGACGACCGGCTCCGCTTGATCTTCACCTGCTGCCATCCGGCGCTGGCGCCGGCCGCGCGGGTGGCGCTGACGCTCCGGCTCCTGGGCGGCCTGACCACCGCGGAGATCGCCCGCGCGTTCCTGGTGCCCGAGCCGACGATGGCCCAGCGGCTCGTCCGGGCGAAGGGGAAGATCCGCGACGCCCGGATCCCGTACCGGATCCCGGACGAGGCGGACCTGCCGGACCGGCTGCGAGCCGTGCTGGCCGTCGTCTACCTGATCTTCAACGAGGGCTACGTGGCCGGCTCGGGGGATCGGCTGGTCCGGGAGGAGCTGTGCGCGGAGGCGATCCGCCTCGGGCGGCTCCTGGCCGAGCTGATGCCCGACGAGCCGGAGGTCGCGGGCCTGCTCGCGCTGATGCTGCTGCTGGAGTCGCGCCGGGCGGCCCGTACCGGGCCCGACGGGTCCCTGGTCCCGCTGCCCGAGCAGGACCGGAGCCGGTGGGATCGGGCCCTGATCGCCGAAGGGCAGGACCTCGTCCGCCGATGTCTGCGGCGCGACCGGCCGGGGCCGTACCAGGTCCAGGCGGCGATCAACGCGGTGCACGGCGACGCGCCGGACGCCGCCGCGACGGACTGGGGGCAGATCCTGCGGCTGTACGACCTGCACCTCGCCCTCGCCCCGAGCCCGATCGTGGCGCTGAACCGCGCCGTCGCGGTGGCCGAGGTGGCGGGCCCTGAGGCGGCCCTCGCGCTCGTCGACGACCTGGACCTCGACCGCCACCACGTGTTCCACGCCGTACGGGCCGACCTGCTGCGCCGCCTCGGCCGCACCATTGAGGCCGAGATGGCGTACGAGGCGGCGATCGCCCGCACCGAGAACACCATCGAACGCGACTTCCTGCGCCTTCGCCTTCAGTCGCTCGACTGCGAGGGGCCGGACGTCACAGCACCCGGCTCAGGAACGCCCGCGTCCGCGGGTTGGCCGGCGCGTCCAGCACCTGCGCGGGCGGACCCGACTCGACGATCACACCGCCGTCCATGAACACGACCCGGTCGGCGACCTCCCGCGCGAACCCGATCTCGTGCGTCACCACCACCATCGTCAGGCCCTCCTCGGCCAGCGCCTTCATGGTGGCCAGGACCTCGCCGACCAGCTCGGGGTCCAGCGCGCTGGTCGGCTCGTCGAACAGCATCAGCTTCGGCCGCATCGCCAGCGCACGGGCGATCGCGACCCGCTGCTGCTGCCCGCCCGACAACTGCCGCGGATACGCCCCGGCCTTGTCCTCCAGGCCGACCTTCCGCAGCAGTTCCAGCGCACGCTCCCGGGCCTGCGCCCGCGGCTCCCGGCGTACGCCCGTCGGCGCCTCGATCACGTTCTGCAGGACCGTCAGGTGCGGGAACAGGTTGAACTGCTGGAACACCATGCCGATCTCACGGCGCTGCCGGGTGACCTCACGCTTGCCCAGATGCCGCACCCGGCCGCCGTCCGCGCGGAACCCGATCAGCTCACCGTCGACGTGGATGGACCCACCGTCGATCGTCTCCAGGTGGTTGATGCACCGCAGGAACGTCGACTTGCCCGACCCGGACGGGCCCAGCACCACGACGACCTCTCCGGCGTG
The DNA here is from genome assembly GCF_040679475.1 of Actinoallomurus sp. NPDC052274. Taxonomy (NCBI): domain Bacteria; kingdom Bacillati; phylum Actinomycetota; class Actinomycetes; order Streptosporangiales; family Thermomonosporaceae; genus Actinoallomurus; species Actinoallomurus sp. NPDC052274. The sequence continues at coordinate 102,080 of NZ_JBFAUT010000003.1, read as the reverse complement.
CACGTCCAGGTCGATGCCCTTGAGCACCTCCAGGTGCCCGAACCGCTTGCGGACCTGCCAGGCCCGCACCATCGGCGGCGTCTCGACCAGCGGTTCAGCGGTCACGAGGGAACCTCCGGGGTCGTCGGGGCCTGGGCCTGGGCCTGGGCGCGGCGGCGCATGAGGACGAAGCTCCAGAAACCCTGCGGCGCGTTACGGGTCGCGCCACGGGCGTAGTGCCGTTCGATGAACGACTGCCCCACGTACAGCACCGAGGTGATCACCAGGTACCAGAGGCAGGCGACGATCAGCAGCGGGATCGTCTGGAACGTCCGGTTGTAGATTGACTGAACGGTGTAGAGCAGGTCGGCCAGCGCGATCACGCTGACCAGCGACGTCGCCTTCAGCATGTTGATCACCTGGCTGCCCGTCGGCGGCACGATGAACCGCATCGCCTGCGGCAGGACGATCCGCCGCAGCGTCCGCGCGTCGCTCATGCCCAGCGCGTGCGCCGCCTCCATCTGCCCCGGGTCCACCGCCAGCAGCCCACCACGGATGATCTCCGCCATGTACGCCGCCTCGTTCAGCCCCAGACCGAGGATCGCCGCCAGCAACGGCGTGATCAGGTGATTCGTCGACCCACTCGCGAACTCCGGCCCGAACGGCACCCCGACCGACACCCGCGGCAGCAGCGCCGACAGGTTGTACCAGAACACCAGTTGCACGAGCACCGGGATGCCGCGGAAGAACCAGACGTACGCCCCGCACGACGCCCGCAGCAGGGGGTTCTCCGACAGCCGCCCCACCGCCAGCAGCACCCCGCCCACGATGCCGACCGCCATCGCGATCACCGTGAGCTCCAGGGTCGTCACGATCCCCTGGCCGATGATCTGGGCGTTGAAATAGCGCCCGACGACGTCCCACTCGAAGTTGTCGTTGGTCACCAGCAGGTGGACGAGCTGCGCCGCCAGCACCAGCAGGACCAGCGAGGCGACCCACCGCAACGGATGCCGGGTGCGCGCCGCGCCGGCGACATCGACCTGCGGATCGGTGTCGCGGGAGGTCTTCTCCGTCACTGCCACGAGAGGGTCACCCCTTCCTCGGCGCGAGGTTCACGCCGGGCTTGTCCAGGGAGTTCGCCGACAGGCCCCACTTCGCCATGACCTTGCCGTAGGTGCCGTTGGCGATCAGTTCCTTGAAGGCGTCCACCAGCACGTCCCGCAGCGGCGACCCCTTGGCGACCACGGCCCCCTGGTACAGGTCGTCGAATCCGTTGGCCTTACCCGTTCCGGCCAGCTCGAGCGCGTTGCCCGCCTCCTTTACGAAGTAAGTCAACGGCGCCTGAGAGGAGAAGAACGCGTCCGCCCGGCCCGACCGCACCGCCAGGATCGACGTCGGCTGGTCCTTGTACGACTGGACCTGCACGGCCGGCTTCTTCTGCTGCACGCAGGTCTGCGCCTGCTTCTTGATCACGTCTTCGGCCGAGCCACCGGCCATCACCGAGATCTTCAGCCCGCACGTGTCGGCGATGGAGGAGATGTGGTTCGGGTTGCCCTTCGGCACCGCGAACACCACGAACTCCCGGACCCAGTCGACGAAGTCGTTCGCGGTCTCCCGCTCGGGGAAGTCACCGATCGGGCCGATCGCGAAGTCGTACCGGCCCGCCTTGATTCCGCTGAGCTCACTCGGCAGCCCGTCGACCGTCACATGCTCGATCTTCACGCCGATGAGCTGCGACAGCGCCGTCGCCATGTCGGCGGCGGCCCCGGTCAGCGACCTGCCGTCCGAACCGGCGATCTCGTACGGCGGGAACGAGCCGTTGTTCACCGAGATCAGCTTGCCCGCGGACTTCACCTTCGCCGGCAGCCGGTCGTTCAGCTTCTGGTCCAGGGTCTGCTTCAGATCGGCGGCGCCGACGCCCGACGCCTTGGACCCGCTGCCGCCACCGTCGACCTCCGACGGGTTCTTGCCGCAGCCGCTCACCACGAGGGCACCCGCGACGGCGAGCGCGGCGACGATCCGTTTCGACACGGTAATGCTCCTAACGAATTGACGGGTCGACGAAGAAACGCCGATTGGCGAGCACCGGCAGCTTGCGGCGGGCGGCCTCCAGCTCCTCGCGGTCGGCCTCGGCCCACAGCAGCCCCGGCCCATCGCCCAGGCGGCCGCGGACGATCCCGAGCGGGTCCACGACCATGCTCGCGCCGATGTTGCGGCGGCCGCACTCACCGGACGCCGCGACGTAACAGGTGTTCTCCAGGGCCCGGGCGGTCACCATGACCTCCCAGTGCCACTCCTTGGCCGGCCCGCGCACCCAGGCCGCCGGCAGCACCAGCAGCTCCGCGCCCCGGTCGACCAGAAGCCGCGCCATCTCCGGAAATCTTACGTCGTAGCAGGTCATCAGGCCGACCTGCCATCCGGCGCAGTCGAACACCACCGGCTCGCCGTCGCCCGGGCGCACCCGGTCCGACTCCCGGGCCCCGAACGCGTCGTACAGGTGGACCTTGCGGTAGGTCGCCACGACCTCGCCGTCCCGGACCGCCACGAGGGTGTTGTGCACCTTCCCGCCGCCGGCCGGTTCGTGCATGCCCACCACGACCGTCGTGGCCGTGCCCGCGGTGTGCTCCCGCAGGCCGGTCAGGAACGGACCGGTCAGCGGCTGCGCCGCGTCGACGATCCGCAGCGGCTCGTCGATGAACAGCGCCATGGCGTCCTCGGGCAGCACCAGCAGGTCCGCTCCCCCGGCGACGGCCTCGTCGATCAGCGCCCGGCAGGACTTGAGATTGCTCGTCCAGTCCTCGGCGACGGCGTACTGCCCGACAGCGATCCTCATGCGAACAACTCCTCGGCGTCGATCGGGTGCGGGGCGATGCCCTGCGCGTGCAGCTCCTCGCAGAACGCCGCGGTCATCGCGGCGTTGGCGGCCCTGCCGTACGGCATCCAGTCCGGGCCGAAGATCTCCGCGCTCGCCTCCAGCTCCGCCAGCAGCCACGGCGTGGTGTCGGTGAGCATGCGGCGCCGCTCCGTCCACAGCCGCTTCGACTCGGTGAACAGCTCCTCCAGGGCCGAAGGCAGCCACGGATGCCGGTCCACGACCGCCCGCTTGACCGCGAGGAGGTGGATGCCGGGCACGAACCCGGTCTGGCGGAAGTAGTCCAGCTCAACGCCCCGGTGGTCGTCGTACAGATGACGGAACCGGCTGCCGGGGCCGAACAGCTCATCCGGCATGAACGGCGTGAAGATCGCGTCGAACCGCCCGTCGGCCAGGCCCTCCACCAGGGACTCGCCGTCACCGGCCACCTCCACGTTGGGCGGCAGCGGACGCGGGCCGACCCGGTCCTTGCCGGTCTCCCCCGCCACCAGCGGCCCGACCGTCCACGCGATGCCGCCCAGGTCGACTCCCGCCGAGCGCAGCAGCGCCCGCGTCCAGGTGTTCCCCGAGTCCGGCCAGCCGGTCAGCCCGATCCGGGCCTCGGCCAGGTCCTTGGGCGACGTCAGCTCGCTGTCGCGCCGCACCAGCACGCACCGCTGCCGGAAACCGCGCATGACGAACACCGGCAGGCCCACCAGCCGGTCGTCACCGCCGCCGCGCCCCAGCGCGTACCGGCTGAACGACGTCTCGCCCCCGTCCAGTTCGGGCTCGGCGAGCACGTCCGGCGTCACCGCCCGTGACTCGATCTCCAGCTCGAAGTCTCGGGATCGCACTCGGCCGGTCACGAGTGGAACCAGGTGATCCCAGTCGCGCAGGGCCAGGCGAATCCGTGGAACCGACACAACGCTCCATTCGCTCGACATCCCTCGATGGCGACCGACAATATGTTCAGCGAAGAGCGAGTACAATACTCGTTTTGTTATCGTACAAAGATTTACCGCAATGAAATCGATAGAACGGCAGGTGGGAGCCCATGCCCGAGCCCTCGATCGACGCCGCCTGGCTCGCCGAGCACATCGGTGACCGCAGCGCCCGGGGCATCGCCTCGGCCATGACCGATCTCATCCGGCGCGGCGACCTCCCCGCCGGAATCCGCCTGCCGACCGTCCGCGCTCTCGCCGCCGTCCTCGGGGTGAGCCCCGCGACGGTCGCCGACGCCTGGTCGACCCTCCGGCGGCACCGCGTGGTCAGCGCGCAGCGCCGCCGCGGCACCGTCGTCGTCGGGCCGCCCAGCGTGCCGCACCCGGTCCGCTACGAACGCATCGGTGACTTCGGCGGCCGTCCGGCGATCGACCTCGCGATCGCCGCGCCCGATCCCGCGCTGCTCCCCCCGCTGGAGCAGGCGCTCGCCGCCGCCGCCCACGCCGAACGCCTCAACGACTACGCCCGTGAGACCATCACCCCGCGCCTGCGCCGCGCGGTCGAGCCGACCTGGCCGTTCCCCGCCGAAGGGTGGCTCGTGGCCGGTGGCGGCTACGAAGGGGTACAGCTGGTCTGCCAGACCGCCGCCCTGCCCGGCGACCGCATCGCCGTCGAGGACCCCACGGGCGCGCGGCTCCTCGACATCCTCGAAGCCCTCGGAGCCGACGTGATCCCCGTCGCCTGCGACCGCGAGGGCCCGATCCCCGACTCCCTCGCCGACGCCCTGGCCACCAACCCCGCGGCGTTCGTCTACCAGCCGCGCGCCCACACCCCCTGCGGCCACTCCCTCAGCCGGGAACGCGCGGCCGCGCTCGCGGCCCTCCTCGCCCCCACCAGCACCCTGGCCGTCGAGGACGACGGTCTCGGCGAGGCCGCGGCCACGCCGCCGGTGAGCGTCGGCGAGCACCTGCCCGCGCAGACGGTCCTCATCCGGTCCTTTTCCAAGTCCCACGGCCCCGACCTGCGCATCGCCGTGCTCGGCGGAGCCGGCGACACGATCGAACGCGTCCGCGTCCTGCGCAGCTTCGGCACCGGATGGACCAGCCGCATCCTCCAGGACGCCCTGGCCCATCTGCTCGAGGACCCCGGTTCCCGCGCCGCCGTCGACCACGCCCGTACGGTGTACGCGCGGCGACGCGAGGGCCTCGCCGCCGCGCTCGCCGCTCGGGGGATCCCCACCGCGAACGAGGACGGGCTGATGCTGTGGGTGCCGGTCGCCGACGAGTCCGCCGCCCTCGTCACGCTCGCCGCGCACGGCGCCGCGGCCGTGCCGGGAAGCCGCTACCAGGTACGCCCGTCCGCGCCGCACCTTCGCGTCGCCACCGGCCAGCTCACCGACGATCCGGTCCGGCAGACCGAGATCGCCGGCCTCATCGCCCGCGCCGCGGCGTCCCCCGGCGGGTTCGGCGGCCATGCCTGACGGCCCCGTCGCCGCGGATCGCGGCCGAAGTCGCACACGGCCGCGTGGCGCTGCGGCTAAGGTGGGCGACCGTGCGCCTCGTCATCGCCCGGTGCAGTGTCGACTACGCCGGCAAGCTCACCGCCCACCTGCCCATGGCCCCGCGGCTCATCCTGATGAAAGCCGACGGCAGCGTCTCCATCCACGCGGACGACCGCGCGTTCAAGCCGCTGAACTGGATGAACCCGCCGTGCACCGTCAAGGAGGAAGAGGGCCGCTGGACGGTCACGCACGGCAAGTCCGGTGAGCAGCTGATCCTGACGATCGAGGAGATCCTGCACGACTCCAGCCACGAGCTGGGCATCGATCCGGGCCTGCGGAAGGACGGCGTGGAGGCCCACCTGCAGGAGCTGCTGGCCGAGCACATCACGACGCTGGGCGAGGGCTGGAAGCTGATCCGCCGGGAGTACCCCACGGCGATCGGGCCGGTCGACATCCTGTGCCGGGACGACACGAGCGCGACGGTGGCGGTCGAGATCAAGCGGCGCGGCGAGATCGACGGCGTCGAGCAGCTCACCCGCTACCTGGAGCTGCTGAACCGCGACCCGCTGCTCGCGCCGGTCCGCGGGATCTTCGCCGCACAGGAGATCAAGCCGCAGGCGCGGGTGCTCGCCGCCGACCGTGGCATCGACTGCGTCACCCTCGACTACGACGCCCTGCGCGGCATCGAGCGGGACGGCACGCTCTTCTAGATACCTGACAGAAGATGGCAGCCTTCACCGCCATGCTCTTTCTCATGAGCGAGCGCAGCGAGCGAATCGATGAGCACAGTGCCTCTGGTCTCTCCCCCGACGAAGGAGGGCGCCTGGCCAAGCGAACAGAAGGCACGTTCGTCCTCGACGTATGGGACGCCGAGAAGCCGTACGACGAGCGGGACGGGGTCACGTGCACGCGGGTGCACGTCGAGAAGACGTTCAGCGGGGGCCTCACCGGCACCAGCACCGCCGAGCTGACCACCGTCGGCACCGAGGCCGGGCCGGCCGCGTACGTGGGGATCGAGCGGTTCGAGGGCACGCTCGACGGCCGCACGGGCGCGTTCCTCCTCCAGCACAACGCGGGCGGCGAGCGCGGCAAGCCGTGGCTGACCTGGAAGATCGTCGAGACGAGCGGCACCGGCGACCTCAAGGGCATCAGGGGCGAGGGCCAGATCATCATCACCGAGGACGGCGGGCACTCCTACTCGCTCGACTACGAGCTCGGCTGATCCGCCGCGTCAGCGCTTGTCGCGCTGGCCCTCGGTGAGCGCGCGGGTGAGCCGGTCCGCGCCGCCCCGCCGCTGGATCCGGGCGAACAGGCCGGGGGCCAGGCCGCCCAGCACCACCCCGGCGCGAACGGCCAGCGGGGCGACGTCGACCTCCGCACGGTCCCGCTCGATGGCGCGGGTGACCGCGCGGGCGACGTCGCCGGGCGTGTTGGTGCCCAGGCCCGGCGGCAGGCTCACCCCGGAGTCGGCGAACATCCCGGCGTCCCGGATGAACCCCGGATAGATCGCGGAGACGCCGACGCCGGCCGGCCGCAGGTCCTCGCGGAGGCCGAGGGCGAGCCCGCGCAGCCCGAACTTGGTGGCGTTGTACAGCGCGGTGCCGCCCGCCGCGACCCTGCCCGCGATCGACGAGACGAAGACCAGGTGGCCGCGTCCGCGTGCGCTCATCTGCTCGGCGGCCAGGCGGGCCATGACGATCGGCGCGCGCAGGTTGACGTTCACCGCGCGGTCGATCTCCTCGAGCGTGAAGTCGGTGAGCGGCCCGCTCGCGGGCAGCCCGGCGTTGGCGACGAGGATGTCGATCGGGCCGGCCCGCTCCAGGACGCGTACGGCGCCGTCGCGGTCGGACAGGTCGGCGACGAGCGGCCGGGCGCCGAGCTCGGCGGCGAGGGATTCGAGCACGTCGGCGCGGCGGCCGGTGAGCACCAGCGACGCGCCGCGCGCCGCCAGCTCCCGCGCGACGGCCTGGCCGATGCCCCCGGTCGCCCCGGTGACGAGGGCGGTCGCGTCAGCGATCTCCATACCGGCATCCTCACATGCCAAGCCGTATCGGCAAGGCCCGTCGCGCAGCGTGTCTCCGCGGTCTGCGACAGGATGCAATATCTGTCTCACGTTTCGGGTCTGGGGAGACCGGTACCCTGCGAGGCATGCCGCAGGCCACCACCGACGTCCGGGAGCGGGTCGTCAACGCCGCCGAGCGCTGTTTCGCGCGGTACGGCGTCGCCAAGACGACCGTCGAGGACATCGCGGCGGCCGCGGGCCTGTCCCGGGCGACCGTCTACCGCAGCTTCGCCGGCGGGCGGGACGAGGTGATCCTCGAGGTCCTCCTCCGTGACCTGCGTCGCTTCCTCGACCGGCTGGCCGCGCGGCTCGGCGCGCAGAGTTCGGTGCCCGACGGCATCGTCGAGGGCGTGATCGACGCCGTCGCGTTCGTGCGCGGCGAGCCGAGGGTGGCGGCCCTCCTCACCCCCGAGGCCGCCGGCCACACCCAGACGGCCGTGGCCGGGGCCGCCCAGAGCGTGCTGCGCCTGTGCGCCGACCGCGTCCGGCCGTACTTCGCGGCCGCCCAGCGGGAGGGTCTGCTGCGCGCGGACATCACGGTGGAGGGCGCGGTGGAGTTCCTCTTCCGGATCATCTCCTCGATGATCGTCCTCCCCGGCGACGGCGATCCTCGCGACTTCCTGCGCACCTATGTCGTCCCCGCCCTCACAGAGAGCGATTGATCGATGTCCAACGTAAGCGCGGTGCGGACCGCCGTGCGGCCCAGTCCCGCGTTCCTGTTCGTCCTCGGCCTGTTCGCCCTGTCCGGCCTGGCGGTCTGGCGGTACGGCATGAGCCCGGAGCGGACCGCCCGGCTGTTCCTGTTCCTGTTCGTGGTCAGCGGCTGGATCGTGTCGCTGTGCCTGCACGAGTTCGGGCACGCCTTCTTCGCCTGGCGGTCCGGCGACCGGAGCGTCGCGACCAAGGGCTACCTGACGCTGAACCCCCTCAAGTACGGCGACATCACGCTGAGCTTCCTGCTGCCGGTGCTGTTCGTGCTGCTCGGCGGGATCGGCCTGCCGGGCGGCGCCGTCTACATCGACCGGGGGGCGATCCGCGGGAGGATCCGGCACAGCCTGATCTCGGCGGCCGGCCCGCTCGCCAACCTCGTCTTCGCGATCGTCCTCGGCGTCGTCATCACCAACCTGGCGAAGGACCCGGCGCACCTGCTGTTCTGGACGGGCATGGCGTTCCTGGCGTTCCTGCAGGTCACCGCGGCCGTGCTCAACCTGCTGCCAGTGCCCGGCCTGGACGGCTTCGGCATCGTCGAGCCGTACCTGCCGCGCACCTGGGTCGCGCAGGCGAACAAGATCGGCGGATACGCCTTCATGGCGCTGCTCGCCCTGCTGTGGATCCCGGCCGTCAACGAGCGGTTCTTCTCCCTCGTCTACCACCTCACCGACCTGTTCGGGATCGACCAGGACCTCGTCGCCGTCGGCCACGGACTCTTCCGCTTCTGGCAGAGCGTCGACTTCGGCGGCTGAGCCCCGCCGGCCTCCCGTGTCCACCGTTCGGTGGACACGGGAATCACCGGACCGCCGATCCCGGACCGGCCGGATCGCCGCGACGCTGGAGGCATGAACGACACGGCGGTGCGGGTGCGCGACCTGCGCAAGCGATACGGCGACGTCGACGCGGTGAACGGCGTCGACCTCGACATCTTCCGGGGCGAGGTCTTCGCCCTCCTCGGCCCGAACGGCGCCGGCAAGAGCACGACGGTGGAGATCCTCGAAGGGCACCGGCGGCGGACCGGCGGTGAGGTGTCGGTGCTGGGGGCCGATCCCGGCAAGCCGACCCGGCAGTGGCGCTCCCGCGTGGGGATCGTGCTCCAGACCTCGAACGAGCAGCCGGAGCTGAGCGTTCGCGAGATCGTCCGGCACTTCGCGGGCTACTACCCGCGTCCCCGGGACGTCGACGAGGTGATCGAGGCGGTCGGGTTGACCGACAAGGCGGGGGCCCGCCTCGCGCACCTGTCCGGCGGCCAGCGGCGGCGGGTCGACGTGGCGCTCGGCATCATCGGCGACCCCGAACTCCTCTTCCTCGACGAGCCGACGACCGGGTTCGACCCGGACGCGCGGCGGCGGTTCTGGCGGCTGATCGAGGGGCTGGCGCACGGCGGCACGACGATCCTGCTCACCACCCACTACCTGGACGAGGCCGAGGCGCTCGCCGACCGGGTCGGCGTCATCGCCGGCGGCCGGATCGTCGAGGTCGGCTCGCCGAGGGAGCTCGGCGGCCGGGCGACCGCCAGGGCGCGGGTGGGCTGGCTCGGGCCGGAGGGCCGGCAGGCGATCGAGACCGACTGCCCCACGCAGGTGGTGGCCGAGCTGAGCCAGAAGTTCGACGGCGAGGTGCCGGAGCTGACCGTCACCCGCCCCACGCTCGAGGACGTCTACCTCACCATGATCGGAGAAGGCCGATGACCGCCGTCGCGATGCCCTCGCCCGTACGGATCGGGCTGTCCCGTGGGGCGCTGGAACTGAAGGCGTTCTTCCGCGAACGGGAGGCCGTCGTCTTCTCCCTGGGCATGCCGGTCATCCTGCTCCTGATCTTCGGCACGATCTTCAAGGGCCAGGTCGGCCACACGGGCGTCGACTTCCGGCAGTACTTCGCGGCCGGGATCATCGCCAGCGGCATCATGTCGACGACGTTCGTCAGCCTGGGCGTGGCGATCGCGCAGGAGCGCGACGACGGCACCCTCAAGCGGCTGTACGGCACGCCGATGCCGAAGGCGGCCTACTTCATCGGCAAGACGATCGCGGCGCTGGTCCTGTCGACGCTGGAGACCGTCCTCCTGTTCGCGCTGGGGCACCTGCTGTTCGGGCTGAAGCCGCCGAGCACGCCCGAGCGCTGGCTGACCTTCGCCTGGGTGTTCGTCGGCGGGGTGACCGTCTGCACGCTGCTCGGCATCGCGATCAGCAGCGTGCCGCGCTCGGGCCGCAGCGCGGCGGCCGTGCTGAACGTGCCGTACCTGGTCCTGCAGTTCATCTCCGGCGTGTACTTCACCTTCGGCGACCTGCCCTCCGGCGTCCAGCAGGCCGGCGCGCTGTTCCCGCTGAAGTGGATCAGCCAGGGGCTGCGGTCCGCGCTGCTGCCGGACACGCTGCTGGCGGCCGAGCCGGCGCACACCTGGGAGCACGGGCGCACCGCACTGGTGCTGGCGGCCTGGGGTGTCGCAGGCTTGGTCCTGTGCCTGACGACATTCCGCTGGAAGCGGCGCCGCGACGGATGAGGGCCGACGACGCGTGGGACTGGGGACTGGGCCGCTGGGAGGCGTACTTCGGCCTGGTCCTCGTCTCGACCATCCTCTACGTCCTGAACGACCACCTGACGTGGACCGGCCTGGTCGCGACGGGGATCCTGCTCGTCACGGTGCCGTGGTACGTCCTGTTCGGCCGTCGTTTCCTCGGACGTGACACGTCCGCCCGGGGGGCGTACGCGTACGTCGGCGGGCTCATCGTGCTGTGCGGCGCGGCGGCGCTGACGGCCCCGGAGAGCTCGCTCGTGCTGTTCGCGGCCTGCCCGCAGTGCTTCATGCTGGTGCGCTGGCGGGAGAGCGTGGCCGCGCTCGTGCTCCTCAACGCGGTCCCGGCCGTCCGGCTGCTCGCCGGCGGCGCCTCCGCGGGGACGATCGTGTCGTTCCTGGTCTGGACCGTCGTGGTGGTCGGGTTCTCCGCCTTCTTCGGCCTCTGGATCGAGCGGATCATCGCGCAGAGCACGGAGCGCCGCGAGCTGATCGCCCAGTTGGAGACGACACGGGCGGAGCTGGCCGAGGTGAGCCGGGAGGCCGGCGTCATGGCCGAGCGGGAGCGGATGGCCGGGGAGATCCACGACACGCTCGCCCAGGGCTTCACGAGCATCCTGATGCTGCTGCAGGCCGCCGACGCGTACGTCGGGCGCGACCCGGAGGAGGCGCGGCGGCAGGTCGGCCTCGCGGCGCGCACCGCGCGCGAGAACCTCGCCGAGGCCCGCGCCCTGGTCGCCGCCCTGCCGCCCGCGCCGCTCGGCGGCTCCTCCCTGGACGAGGCCGTCGCGCGCCTGACCGGGCGGATGCGCGAGGAGCTGGGCGTCACGGCGGACTACACGCTCACCGGCGCGCCGCGACGGCTGACCGCCGGGGCGGAGGTGGTGCTGCTGCGGGTCGCCCAGGAGGGCCTGGCCAACGTCCGCAGGCACGCGAAGGCCGAGCTGGTCGAGGTGCGCCTGACGTACGCCCCGGAGTCGGTGCGCCTGGAGATCCGCGACGACGGCGTAGGGTTCGGTCCGGACGCGGCGCGCGGCTTCGGTCTGCACGGCATGCGCGAGCGGGTCGGCCAGGTCGGCGGCGCGTTCGGCGTGCGCAGCGAGCCGGGAGCCGGAACGACCGTCACGGTGGAGGTACCCGCGTGATCAAGGTGTTGCTCGTCGACGACCACCCGGTCGTCCGCGAGGGGCTGCGCGGCATGCTGTCGGCTGAGGACGACCTGACGGTCGTCGCCGAGGCCGGCGGAGCCGCCGAGGCGGTCGCGGCCGTCCGCGCGCACGAGCCGGACGTCGTGCTGATGGACCTGCGCATGCCGGGCGGCGACGGCGTCGAGGCGACCTCGCGCGTGCTCGCGCAGCGCCCCCAGGCCCGGGTCGTGGTGCTGACGACGTACGACACCGACGCCGACATCCTCCGCGCGGTCGAGGCGGGCGCCGCCGGCTATCTGCTCAAGGACGCCTCCCGGCACGACCTCGCGCAGGCGGTACGCGCGGCGGCGCGCGGCGAGACGGTCCTGGCCCCCTCGGTGGCGGCCAAGCTGGTGTCCCGGATGCGCTCGCCGGTCGAGCTGTCGCGCCGGGAGATCGACGTGCTGCGGCTGGTCGCCCGGGGCCGTACGAACGCGGAGATCGGCCGGGAACTGCTGATCAGCGAGGCGACGGTCAAGACGCACCTGTTGCGGGCGTTCGGCAAGCTGGGGGTGTCCGACCGGACCGCCGCCGTCACCGCGGCGATCGAACGCGGCATACTCCCCGCCCCCGGTCGGTAACGGGTAACTTACTGGACTACAGCTACCTCGTTGGGACCAAGGTGACGCCATGACCGCGACCGCGAGCGAGAAGACCGCCGAGACGTTCCGCTCCCTGAACCCGGCGACCGGCGAGGTCGTCGGTGAGCACCCGATCCACGACGAGGCCGCGGTGAACGCCGCGATCGAGCGCGCCCGCGTCGCGTCGGTGTGGTGGGCCGGCCTCGGCTGGAAGGAGCGCCGGGTCCGGCTGCTCAACATCAAGGGCGCCCTGGCACGGTCGCTGCACCGCATGGCGGCCCTGATCCACCAGGAGACCGGCAAGCCGGTGGCCGACGCCCAGCTCGAGACGGTCCTGGCGATCACGCACCTGGACTGGGCCGCGCGCAACGCCCAGAAGGTCCTGGGCCCGCGCAGCGTGTTCCCCGGCCTCGTCTCCATCAACCAGAAGTGCGTCCTGGAGTACCAGCCGCTCGGCGTCGTCGGCGTGATCGGCCCGTGGAACTACCCGCTGTTCACGCCCGTCGGCTCGCTCGCGTACGCCCTGGCGGCCGGCAACGCGGTCGTGTTCAAGCCCTCGGAGTACACGCCGGGCGTCGGCCTGCTGCTCGCCGAGATCGTCTCCGAGGTCATCCCGGAGGAGCCGGTGTTCCAGGTCGTGACCGGCCTCGGCGACACCGGCGCGGCGCTCGCCCGCGGCGCGGTCGACAAGATCGCCTTCACCGGGTCGGCGCCGACCGCCCGCAAGGTGATGGCGGCGTGCGCCGAGCGCCTCACCCCCATCGTCGCCGAGTGCGGCGGCAAGGACGCGTTCATCGTGGCCGCCGACGCCGACCTCGACCAGGCCGCCGAGGCCGCCCTGTGGGGCGCGATGTCGAACGCGGGCCAGACCTGCGTCGGCGTCGAGCGGGTGTACGTCGTCGACGGCGTCTACGACGACTTCGTCGCCAAGCTGACCGAGCAGGCGCGGGCGCTGCGGCCCGGCGAGGACCGCACCGCCGCGTACGGCCCGATCACGATGCCGAGCCAGCTCGACGTCATCAAGCGGCACGTCGACGACGCCCTCGCCCGGGGCGGCCGGGCGCTCGTCGGCGGCGCGGACGCGGTGAAGGAGCCGTACGTCGAGCCGGTCGTGCTGGTCGACGTGCCGGACGACTCCGCCGCGGTCCAGGAGGAGACGTTCGGCCCGACCATCACCGTGCACCGGGTCAAGAGCGTGGACGAGGCCGTCCAGCGCGCCAACGCCACGTCGTACGGCCTGGCCGGCGCGATCTTCTCCCGCAGCCGCTCGACGGCCATGGAGGCGGCCCGGAGGCTGCGCAGCGGCATGACCTCGATCAACGCGGTGATCGCCTTCGCGGCCGTCCCGGCGCTGCCGTTCGGCGGCGTGGGCGACTCCGGCTTCGGCCGCATCCACGGGGCCGACGGGCTGCGGGAGTTCGCCCGTGCCAAGGCCATCACCCGCCAGCGGTTCGCCGCGCCGATGAACCTCACGTCGTTCAAGCGCACCGACAAGGACATGGCCAGGCTGCTGCAGCTCGTCAGCCTGCTGCACGGCAAGCACTACCGCTGACGCCGGCTGGCCGGCGGCGGCTCACCGATCGGGCCCGCCGCCGCCCGGCCGTCCTGCGTACGGCCACCCTGCGTACGACCGCCCTGCGTACGACCGCCTGCGTACGACCGCCTGCGTACGGCCGTCTGCGTACGGCCGTCTGCGTACGGTCGGCTCACCAGTCGTGCATGCCGCCGTCGGCCAGCCGCGCGACCGGCAGGTACTTCGGGTCGTACGGATGCCGCCGCGCGTCCCTGATCTTCATGCGTCCTCCGGGAGCGGATCGGTGAGGTTCTTAGGCGCGCCGCGCTGGCTTAGGCGGCTCCGGACGGCGGGCGGGCGGACTTAGTCCCGGGCGGCGGCCGGGATGAGGCATTGTTCCGATGCCCCGCCCCCCGCCTTAGGACGAACCTTATGAGTGCGAGGCCGGACCGTCCGGCTCGCGCCGCAAGGAGCACCAACGATGCATCCGGACATCCTCAAGGCCCTCATGGACGAGCGGGACCGCGAGGCGCGCGAGGTTGAGCAGCCCCGCCGCCTCCTGCGCCGCCGCGCCCGGTGACCCTCCCGATGTCTGTGCGCCCACGCTGAGCCCCGCCTGAACAGGCGCCCTCCATCCGGGCGGGGCTCGACGCGGGCGCACAGGCCGCCGCCGCGAGGGCGCGTCACCGGTCCGGCGGTGAGCGCGACCGCGGTCAGGGCGTGCCGGACGGCTCCGCTGTCCGGCACGCCCTGGGGCGTGTCCGGTGGATCTTCGCCCCGACACGCCCTAGGTGAATTCGATGGGGGGCAGCAGCGGGCCGCCGGCGATCAGGTCGGCGGCCCGTTCCGCCACCGCGATCGTCGGGGCGTTGGTGTTGCCCCGGGGCACCGCCGGCATGACCGACGCGTCGACGACGCGCAGGGCCTCGACGCCGCGCACCCGGAGCTCGGGGTCGCAGACCGAGTCGTCGGCACCGCCCATCGCGCACGTGCTCGTGGGGTGGTAGAGCGTGACGACCTGCCGGCGGACCCACTCGACGAGGTCCGCGCCGCCCTCTCCGGGGGCGTACTCCCCGCCGAGGATCCGGGCCAGCGGGCCGGTCGCCGCGATCTCCCGGGCCTGCCGGACGCCCGCCAGGAGCACCTCGAGATCCGCGTCGTCGCCCAGGTAGTTCGGGTCGATCAGCGGCTTCCACCGCGGGTCGGCGGACCGCAGCCGCACGCTCCCCCGGGCGGCCACGGCGACGGTCGTGGCGAACACCGACGTGGCGCGCTTGTTCGCGTCGGTGAGTCCTTGATCCAGGTACGGCGTGGGGAGCACGTGGTACTGCAGGTCCGGGGCGGGCAGGTCGGACCGGGTCCGTACGAAGCCGCCGCCCTCGGCGACGTTCGAGGCGTACGGGCCGCGCCCCAGCGTCTGGTACAGCATGAGGCTGCGCAGGTTGACGCTCTCCCACAACGCCTTCTTGTCCGGGGTGTGCCACATGACGGGCACCATCGGATGGTCCTGCAGACCGGTGCCCACGGCGGGCAGGTCCACGACGACGTCGATGCCGAGCGAGCGCAGGTGGTCGGCTGGCCCCACGCCGGACAGCATGAGGAGCTGTGGCGAGTTGACCGCGCCCCCGGACAGGATCACCTCCCGCCGGGCGACGGCCCCTTGCTCCGTCCCGCCGCGCACGTACGCGACCCCGGTGGCCCGCCCGTCCTCGATGACCACGCGGGTGACGAGCGCGTCGGTCGCCACGGTGAGGTTCGGCCGCTCCGCGGCGCGGGACAGGTAGCCGTCCGCGGTCGACCAGCGGCGGCCCCGCCGCTGCGTCACCTGGTAGAACCCGACCCCGTCCTGCTCGGCGCCGTTGAAGTCGTCGTTGACGGCCAGGCCGAAATCCGTCGCCGAGTCGATCCAGGCGCGGACCAGCGGATGCTTGAAGCGCAGATCCTCGACGCGGAGCGGCCCGCCGGTGCCGTGGTAGTCGGACGAGCCGCGCTGCTGGTCCTCGGCGCGCATGAAGTACGGCAGCAGGTCGGCGTACCCCCAGCCCTTGCAGCCGTACTCGTCCCGCCAGGTGTCGAAGTCGTGCCGATGACCCCGAATGTAGATCATCGCGTTGGTCGACGAGCTGCCGCCGAGAGTGCGGCCGCGCGGCCAGTAGATGGCACGGTCGGCCGCGTTCGGCTGCGGGGTCGTCGTGTAGTCCCAGTCGTACTGGCTCTTGAACAGCGCCGCGACCCCGGCCGGAATGTGGATCTCGGGGGCGTCATCGGGCGGGCCGGCCTCCAGGAGCAGGACCTTCGTGCCGGGGTCCGCGGTCAGCCGGTCGGCGAGCACGCAACCCGCACTGCCGGCGCCGACGATGACGTAGTCGTACACGGCCGCCTCCACGCCTCGAGAGCCTGCGCGAAACACTATCGATCAGTGGCGAGCCGGAACAGTGGCCCGAATCACGTTCTAGTGCGCGATTTCCGATCTTCACGCAACGAGTCGGTTTCAAGGCTGGCCGTCGAGCACCGCGAAATGTCAGGATTCGCGGCATTACCCCGGCTTTACCATCGGAAGGGCACGACGTTGCGAAAACTCGCCATCGGTACCCTCATCGGCCTGGCCGCGGCCTCCATCGGGGCCGCGACCCCCGCGGACGCGGCCGCACAGCCGCGCCTCGACCGGCTGGTGAAACTGAAGGACATCCGCCGGCACCAGAAGGACCTCCAGACGATCGCCACCTACAACGGCGGCACCCGCGCGGCGGGCGAACCCGGCTTCGAGGTCTCCACGAAGTACGTCGTCAAGCAGCTCGAGAAGGCCGGCTACCGCCCGACGGTGCAGGACTTCCCCTTCGACTACTACAAGCAGAAGTCACCCGCGGTCTTCGACCGGCCCGGCGGCACCAAGTACGTCTACGGCACCGACTACGCGACCCTGGACTTCTCCGGCTCCGGTGACGTCACCGCCACCGCGACGGCGGTCGACCCGGCGGGCGCCGGCGTCGGCAGCGGCTGCGAGGCCGCCGACTTCGCCGGCTTCCCCAAGGGGAACATCGCCCTGGTCAAGCGCGGCGGCTGCAACTTCTCGGTGAAGGCCGGCAACGCCCAGAACGCCGGCGCAGCCGCCATCGCCATCTACAACGACGGCGCCTCGCCCGACCGGATGGGCCCCGTGGAGGGCACCGCCAGCACCCCCTGGCAGATCCCCGTGATCGGCCCGACCTACCAGCTCGGCACCGACCTGGTGCAGGCCGCCTCGTCCGGGACGCTGACGCTGCACATCAAGACGGACACCTTCAGCGAGCAGCGGACGGCGCACAATGTCATCGCCGAGACCAAGCGCGGTCGCGCCGATAACGTCGTCGTCCTCGGCGCCCACCTCGACAGCGTCACCACCGGCCCCGGCATCAACGACAACGGCAGCGGCACCGCCACGATCCTCACCATCGCCGAGCAGATCAACAAGCTGGGCAAGGGCATCAAGAACAAGGTGCGGTTCGCGTTCTGGGGCGCCGAGGAGGAGGGCCTGCTCGGCTCGGAGTACTACGTCGCCCACCTGACCGCCGCGGAGAAGGCCAGGATCGCCCTCAACCTCAACTTCGACATGCTCGGCTCGCCCAACGGCGTCCGCGGCGTGTACGACGGGGACGACTCGCAGGGCGCGGGCACCAACCCGCCCGCCGGCTCCGGCGCGATCGAGAAGGTCTTCCTCGACTACTACGGCGGGCGGAAGCTGGCGACCTCGCCGAGCGAGTTCAACGGGCGCTCCGACTACGGGCCGTTCATCGAGAACGGCATCCCCGCGGGCGGCCTCGACTCCGGCGCGGAGGGCATCAAGACGGAGGCCGAGGCCAAGACCTACGGCGGTCAGGCGGGCGTCGCGTACGACCCGTGCTACCACCAGGCATGCGACACCTACACCAACAACAACAGCACCATCCTCGACCAGCTCGCGGACGGCGCCGCCCACGCCGCCCAGGTCTTCGCGGGCAGCACGCTGCCGGTCAACGGCAACCGCGTCGCCGCCCCCAAGACGGCCCGCGCGCACGTCCAGCACGCGCCCGCCGGCCGCGCGCTCAGCTAGGCATCGTGTGGGGTCGGGCGGCCCGCCCGGCCCCACACCATGACTACTAGGGTGACGGGCATGGCGAAAGAGCGCGACGACCAGCCCGTCGTCCTGTCGAAGATCTACACGCGGACCGGCGACGACGGCACGACCAACCTCGGCGACATGAGCCGTACGGCCAAGACGGACCCTCGGCTCGCGGCGTACGCCGATGTCGACGAGGCCAACAGCGCGATCGGCGTCGCGCTCGCTATGGGCGACCTGCCGGAGGACATCGCCACGCTGCTCACCCGAGTCCAGAACGACCTCTTCGACGTCGGCGCGGACCTGAGCACCCCGATCGTTCCCGACCCGCAGTTCCCGCCGCTGCGGGTCACCGAGGACTACATCACCCGGTTGGAGGCCGCGTGCGACGAGCACAACGCCGACCTGGCCACGCTGCGGAGCTTCATCCTGCCCGGGGGCACCCCGGGAGCGGCGCTGCTGCACGTCGCGCGCACGGTCGCGCGCCGCGCCGAGCGGACCACGTGGGCGGCGCTGACGGTCCACGAGGACATGAACCCGCTGACCGCGAAGTACCTCAACCGGCTGTCCGACCTGCTGTTCATCCTCGGCCGCAAGGCCAACGGCGACCGCGGCGACGTGCTGTGGAAGCCCGGCGGCGAGCGTTGAGCCGGTCGGCGCCGGGCGCCGGGCGCCAGGTGATCGGCGAGCCCGGCAGAGCGGCGCGTCAGGCGATCGGGAAGCCTGCCGGGGCGGCGCGTCAGGCGAGCGGGGTGCCCGGCGGGGCGGCCTCGAGCCAGGCGAGGAAGCCGGTCAGCGCCGCTCCGCTCATCGCCAGCTCGACGGTCCCGCTGCCGTCCTGGATCTCGAGGATGCCGGCGTCCGGCTGAAGGGCGGCCTCCTCCTCGGCCTCCGGCTTGCGGCGCCCGGAAACGACGAGACCCCGGCGGTGTACGACCCGCCGGGGCCTCAGCCGAATGCCGAAAATCGCGAACCAGAGCAGCTCGTCACCGTTGTACCGGCCGATGCCGAGCCGCCATACGCCACGGCCGTGGGGATCGCGGAGGCTGCACTCGACCGTGCCGCCGCGGCGTTCGAGCAGCCAACGCCGCAGCGACAGCAGGGCGAACGCGGCGAGCACCGCCACCAGGACGACAGCGAGCAGCCCGCCGATGTCCCACGCCAGGTACTCGCCCACTCCCCCCTGCTTCCCCCACGAGTCCGGTGCCGGTCAGACCTCTTGGCCGGCGGCCCGCAGGCGCGCGCGGGCCCGCCGCTGCGCGACCGCGGCCTCCTCGCCCTCCTGGCCGGATACCCGCTCGTACTCCGCGCGGGCGGCGTCGAGGTCGATCTCACCGCCCAGCTCGGCGTACTCGGCGAGCACCGACACCTCGTCGGAGGCGACCGAGAAGAAACCGCCGGAGACCATCGCGGAGATGGTCTCCGACTCGTCGGCGGGCTTGATCCGCACGACACTGCCGTCCACCAGCAGGCCCAGGACCGGCGCGTGACCGGGCATGATGCCCATCTCACCCTCGATGGTCTTGGCAACGACCATATCGGCTTCGCCGGCCCAGATCTCACGCTCCGGTGAGACGAGCTCGACGTGCAGCTTTGCCACTTGCTCTCCTCCGAACGCGCGAAGCGTTACTTCTGCAGCTCCTGGGCCTTCTTCTCGGCCTGCTCGATGCCACCGACCATGAAGAACGCCTGCTCCGGGAGGTGGTCGTACTTGCCCTCGGCGATGGCCTTGAAGGACGCGATCGTCTCGCTCAGCGGGACGTTCTCGCCCACCTGGCCGGTGAAGGCCTCGGCCATGTACATCGGGTGCGACAGGAACCGCTCGATGCGGCGCGCGCGCTCGACCGTGACCTTGTCCTCTTCGGAGAGCTCGTCGATGCCCAGGAGCGAGATGATGTCCTGCAGCTCCTTGTAGCGCTGCAGAATCTGCTTCACGTGCTGGGCGGTGTCGTAGTGCTCCCGGCCGAGGATGACCGGGTCCATGATCCGCGACGTCGAGTCCAGCGGGTCCACCGCCGGGTAGATGCCCTTCTCCGTGATCGCACGGGAGAGCACCGTCGTGGCGTCGAGGTGGGCGAACGTGGTGTGCGGCGCGGGGTCGGTGATGTCGTCCGCGGGCACGTAGATCGCCTGCATCGAGGTGATCGAGTGACCACGGGTCGAGGTGATCCGCTCCTGCAGCTCGCCCATCTCGTCGGCGAGGGTCGGCTGGTAACCCACGGCGGACGGCATACGGCCGAGCAGCGTGGAGACCTCCGAACCCGCCTGGGTGAACCGGAAGATGTTGTCGATGAACAGCAGCACGTCCTGGTTCTGCACATCGCGGAAGTACTCCGCCATGGTCAGCGCGGACAGGGCCACCCGCAGACGGGTGCCCGGCGGCTCGTCCATCTGGCCGAAGACGAGCGCCGTGTCCTTGAGGACGTCGGCCTCCTTCATCTCCAGCAGCAGGTCGGTGCCCTCACGGGTACGCTCACCGACGCCCGCGAACACCGAGGTACCACGGTGGTTACGGGCGACACGGGTGATCATCTCCTGGATGAGCACCGTCTTGCCCACACCGGCGCCGCCGAACAGGCCGATCTTGCCGCCCTTGACGTACGGGGTGAGCAGGTCGATGACCTTGATGCCCGTCTCGAGGATCTCGGTCTTGCTCTCGAGCTGGTCGAACGCCGGCGCGTGCCGGTGGATCGGCCAGCGCTCGGTGACCTCCAGCGTGGAGGACGGGACGTCGAGGGACTCGCCGATGGTGTTGAAGACGTGGCCCTTGACGCCGTCGCCGACCGGCACCGAGATCGCGGAGCCCGTGTCGACCACCGGCGCGCCGCGGACGACGCCGTCGGTGGGCTGCAGCGAGATGGCGCGGACCATGTTGTCGCCGATGTGCTGGGCGACCTCGAGGGTCAGCGTCCGGGTCGCGCCGCCGATCGTTACCTCGATCTGCAGCGCGTTGTAGATTTCCGGCATCGTATCGACGGAGAACTCCACGTCGATGACGGCGCCGGTGACGCGGGCGACGCGGCCCGTCGCCGTGGCTGTTTCTACCGAAGCAGTCATGGTGACTCTCACTCACTCCCCGCGGAGCTCTCGGCGAGCGCGTTCGCGCCACCGACGATCTCGCTGATTTCCTGCGTGATCTCGGCCTGACGGGCCTGGTTCGCGACCCGCGTCAGGTTCTCGATCACATCGTTGGCGTTGTCGGTCGCCGACTTCATCGCCCGCCGCCGCTGCGCGTGCTCGGAGGCGGCCGCCTGGAGCAGCATGTGCCAGATCCGGCTCTCGATGTAGTTCGGCAGGAGGGCGTCGAGCACGGCGTCCGCGGAGGGCTCGAACTCGTACGCCGGCAGCACGCCCTGAGTCTGCTCCTCCGGGGCCTGCTCGGACTCCTCGATCTCCAGCGGCAGCAGCCGGCGGACCTGCGCCGTCTGCGTCAGCATCGACACGAACTCGGTGTAGACGACATGGATCTCGGCGACGCCGCCCTCGTCGGCCGGCTTCTCGAACTCCCGGACGAGAGCACGGCCGATGGTCTCGGCGTTCTCGAAGCGCGGGTTGTCGCTGAAGCCGGTCCACTCCCCGGCGAACTCGCGCTCACGGAAGCGGTACCAGCCGACGCCCTTGCGCCCGACGATGTACGGAATGGGCTCCTTGCCCTGCTCCCGCAGCATCGTCATCAGGCCTTCCGCCTCGCGGATGACGTTGGCGTTGTAACCGCCGGCGAACCCGCGGTCACTCGTGATGATCAGCACCGCGGCGCGCTTGCTGTCGGTCCGCTCGGTCAGCAGCGGGTGGCCGACACCGACGTTGTGGCTGACCAGCGCGGAGATGGCGCGCGTGATCTGCCGGGCGTACGGCCCCGACTCCCGCACCCGCTGCTGTGCCTTGACGATCCGCGACGAGGCGATGAGCTCCTGCGCGCGCGTGATCTTCGCCATCGACCTCGTCGTGGCGATGCGGCGCCGGATCGTCCGAAGCTGGGCACCCATGCCTTACTTCTTCCTCACGCGGGTGATCTTCTCCTGCTCGACGTCACCCTCATCGATGGCCTCGACCGGCTGCTCCTGGACGAGCAGGCCGTGGTTCGTGGTCTCGAAGCCCTTCTTGAACTCCGTGATGGCGTCCTTCAGGGTCGACTGGGCGTCGTCGCCGAACTGGCCGGTCTCCCGGATGCCGTCCAGCAGACCCGACTGGTTGCGCTTGACGTAGTCGAGCAGCTCGGCCTCGAACCGGCGGATGTCCTCGATCGGCACGTCGTCGAGCTCGCCGTTCGTGCCCGACCAGATGGAGACGACCTGCTGCTCCATCGGGAACGGGTTGTTCTGCGGCTGCTTGAGCAGCTCGACCAGGCGGGCGCCGCGGTCCAGCTGGGCGCGCGACGCGGCGTCCAGGTCGGACGCGAACGCGGCGAACGCCTCCAGGTCGCGGAACTGCGACAGGAACAGCTTCAGGTTGCTGGTCGCCTTGCGCATCGCCTTGGTCATCGCGGCGCCGCCGACGCGGGACACCGAGATACCGACGTTGATGGCCGGCCGGACACCCTGGTTGAACAGGTCGGTCTCCAGGAAGACCTGGCCGTCGGTGATCGAGATGACGTTCGTCGGGATGTACGCCGAGACGTCGTTGCCCTTGGTCTCGATGATCGGCAGACCCGTCATCGAGCCGGCGCCCATGTCATCCGACAGCTTCGCGCACCGCTCCAGCAGCCGCGAGTGCAGGTAGAACACGTCACCGGGGTAGGCCTCGCGGCCCGGCGGACGGCGCAGCAGCAGCGAGATCGCGCGGTACGACTCGGCCTGCTTGGACAGGTCGTCGAACACGATCAGGACGTGCTTGCCCTCGTACATCCAGTGCTGGCCGATGGCCGAGCCGGTGTAGGGGGCGATGTACTTGTAGCCCGCGGGGTCGGACGCCGGAGCGGCCACGATCGTGGTGTACTCCAGGGCGCCGGCCGCCTCGAGCGTGGCCCGCACCTGCGCGATCGTCGAGCCCTTCTGGCCGACCGCGACGTAGATGCAGCGGACCTGCTTGCTCGGGTCGCCGCTCTCCCACGCCTGCTTCTGGTTCAGGATCGTGTCGATCGCGACGGTGGTCTTGCCGGTCTGCCGGTCACCGATGATCAGCTGCCGCTGGCCGCGGCCGATCGGCGTCAGCGCGTCGATCGCCTTGATGCCGGTCTGCAGCGGCTCGCCCACCGGCTGGCGCTGCATGACGCCCGGCGCCTGCAGCTCCAGCTCGCGGCGACCGGACGTCTCGATCGCGCCCTTGCCGTCGATCGGGTTCCCCAGCGAGTCCACGACGCGGCCGAGGTAGCCGTCGCCGATGGGGACCGACAGGACCTCGCCGGTCCGCTTGACCTGCTGGCCCTCCTCGATGTTGGAGAAGTCGCCCAGGATGACGACACCGATCTGGCGAACGTCCAGGTTCAGCGCGATGCCGCGCGTGCCGTCCTCGAACTCAAGGAGCTCGTTCGCCATGGCCGAGGGCAGGCCCTCGACGAAGGCGATGCCGTCGAAGCACTCGACGACGGTCCCGACCTCCTCGCGCGCGGCGGTCTCCGGCTCGTAGGCCTGGACGAAGCGCTCGAGCGCGCCCCGGATCTCCTCCGGCCGGATCGTCAGCTCCGCCATGTCTTCTTCGTCTCTCTCCGTGAGTCCGATGCTTGGATTCAGCTCGCCCGTTCGATTCGCCGGCGGACGTCTTCCAGCCGGCGAGCGATGGTGCCGTCGATTTCCTCGTCCCCGATTTGGACGGAAATACCACCCAAAACGGAGGGATCGACCTCAATGTTCAAGTGAACGTCGCGGCCGTACTGCGCCGACAGCGCGGCCGTCAGCCGCGTCTTCTGCGCCTCGTCGAGCTCGACCGCCGTGCGGACCACCGCGACCAGCCGGTTGCGGCGCTCGGCGACGATCCGCCCGTAGCCTTCGAGCGCTCGCTCCAGACTACGTCCTCGCGGATGTGCCACAGCCTCGCTGACCAGGCGCAACGTCGCCGCCGTGGTCTTGCCCTCCAGCAGCGTGGTCACCAGCTCGACCTTGCGCTCGCCCGGCACCCGCCGGTCCACCAGCGCGCCCCGCAGCTCCGGCTGCCCCTCGACGATCCGCCCGAACCGGAAGAGCTCGTCTTCCACGTCGTCGATCCGCGACCGCGCCTCGGCGGCGGCCGCGATGGCGGTCACCGCGAGCTCCTCGACCGCGTCGGCGAGCTCGGTGGACCGCGCCCACCGCTGCCGCACGACGTCGCCGATGAAGTCACGGACCGCCGGGGCGACGTTGCCGTCGAGCACGGCCGTGGCCAGCCCGGCCCGCCGGTCGGCCGGCTGGGCCGGGTCCGACAGGGCCCGGCGCAGCACGTGCTCCCGGTCGAGCAGGTGCACCACGGCGAACAGCTCGTCGCCGAACGCCGCCGGGTCACCAGCGGTGGACAGGACGGCCTCGAGCCGCTCCCTGGCCTCGACGAACGAGGCCCTGCTCGCGCCGATCATTTCTTACGCCCCCGCCCGCGCACGGTCCTCGAGCTCGTCGAGGAACCGGTCGACGGTGCCGCGACGCCGGGCCTCGTCCTCGAGGGACTCGCCGACGATGCGGCCGGCCAGCTCGATCGCGAGCTCCCCGATCTCCGTACGGAGCTGGGTGAACGCCTGCTGCCGGTCGGCGTCGATCTGGGTGTGCGCCTGGTCGACGAGCCGCTGTGCCTCGGCCTGCGCCTGGTCGCGCAGCTCCGCGATGATCTGCGCCCCCTGCTCGCGCGCCTCCTCGCGGATCCGTGCGGCCTCCTGTCGGGCCTCGGCCAGCTGCGTCTGGTACTGCTCGAGCGTCCGCTGAGCCTCGGCCTGCGCCTCCTCGGCCCGCTTGATCCCACCCTCGATCGCGTCAGTACGCTCCTCGAGCGCCTTCTGGATGCGGGGGATGAGAACCTTGCCGAGGAAGAACAGCACGACGAGGAACGCGAAGATGCCGACGATCATCTCGGCCGCGTCGGGGAACAGCGGGTTGGGGTTCTTGCTCTCCGCCGCTAGCAGCCCCGCGTGTTGCGCCAGGTACATGGCGTGCACAGCCTTCCGTAAAAAGTCTTGGTCAGTAGACGAACGGCATGACCAGACCGATCAGGGCGAGCGCCTCGGAGAAGGCGAAGCCCAGGATCATGTTCTGGCGAATGACGTTGGTCATCTCGGGCTGACGGGCCATGGCCTGTACGCCCTGGCCGAAGACGATGCCGACGCCGATGCCCGGGCCGATGGCCGCGAGGCCGTACCCGATCGACTTGAGACCGTGGTTGATGTCGACGGCGGCGGCGAGGAGGTTCGTCATTCCTTTTCCTTTTCACTCGGCCGGTGGGGCTCCCCACCGGTCAGGTCTTGGGGTTTTCGGGTTGCTATCAGTGGTCGGCGTACAGACCGGCGCTGATGTAGAACGCCGCGAGCAGTGCGAAGACGTACGCTTGCACCGCCTGCACGAACAGCTCGAAGGCCGTCATGAAGATCGTCAGGATGACGCCGAGAATGCCGACCGGGGCGCCCAGCGGGGTCAGCTTCTCGAAGAGGAAGTGGAAGCCTACCGTCGCGAACAGCGCGACCAGGAGATGGCCGGCGAACATGTTCGCGAAGAGCCGGACCGCGTGGGTGAACGGCCGCAGCAGGAACGTCGAGGCGAACTCGATCGGGATGACCAGGATGTAGAGCGGCCACGGCAGGTCCGGCGGCATCGTCGCGTTCTTGAGCAGGCCGAAGAAGCCCTGGTGCTTGACGCCGACGACCCAGAAGGTCCCGTAGACCAGCAGGGCGAGCACCATGGGGAACGCGATTCGCGAGTTCACCGGGAACTGCGCGATCGGGATCACCGACATGAGGTTGCCGAGCCAGACGAAGAAGAACAGCGGCACCAGCAGCCGCATCCACTTCTCGGCGTCCTTGCCCAGGAACGGCCGGGCGATCTCGTCCCGGACGAACATGTAGAGGACCTCGCCGACGTTCTGCGCGCCGCGGGGCACCAGCTTGGGCTTGGCGAACGCGGCCCAGAAGAACGCGACGATGACGATCGCCACGATCAGGCACAGGACGATCGGCTTCGCCACGGCGAACGGGCCGATGTGGAAGAGCGGCTTCCACTGGAAGAGGCCGAGGCCCGGGGCCTCGTCTTGGAAGTCCTTGGCGAGGAGGTGCGGCGCACTCACCCGGCGATCCTTTCGCAGTCGTAGCTCATCAAGGCGGCAACCTTGCTGTCGTCTCGGTGGGCTACGGCTCCGCAGGCCCTACTCAGCGGCCGTAGCGGGCGTAGACCAGGTAGCTCGCGAAGACGAGGCCGAATACCAGCCCGATGGGAAGCAGGGCCGGGACGTGGAGCCAGCGTGCGAGCAGCCACCCCGCTCCGCCGTACACCAGCATGCCGCCCAGCAGGGTTGCGGGCGCCGCTGACATGTCGTTGGCGAACTTGCGGTTGTCTGCATCGCTGGGCTGACGCCCATCCCCGGTCATCGCGTCTCGGACGATAGCAGGCCACCTCCCGCGTAGTCATATTGGAGTAGTCCATTGTCATCATGCGCCCGACTTGCCCTGGCTCTGCGACCGGGGGGCGGGTTCGACATACGGGGCCTTCACCTTGAGGGTCGCGTTCGTCTCGGCCGCGAGCCAGACGACCGTGAGGGCGATCACCGTCCAGCCGAAGGCACGAGCGTTCCACAGGGTCACGTCTTTCAACGCGATGACCAGGCCCAGCACCACGATGAATTTCACGAGGAAGCTGAACAGGCCGGCCATCAGGACCATCTGTTCGGAAATTTTCGTGACATAGCTGACGACGACCACGCCGAGGGTGAAGAATGCAAGCACCACGACGGTCCCGAGCGCGGAGCCGAGGGCTCCCTTACCGCCGGCCAAGAGCAGGCCGGCGATGATCGCCACCAGGCCGACGAGGCCGGTCGGGATCGCGGCGCCACGGAGGATCCGGGCGTCGTTGGAGTGCATGAGTGCTCCGAGTGTTCACGGTGGGTGTTCGGTTGCCCGCTCGTGAAAGGTATCACAAGCTTCTCACTGGTCGGAATGACCTACCAAGTAATGGTAAAGTCCGCAGCTCACGCGGCCTGCCGAGGACGCTTGTCCGACGGGGTCTCCTCCCCCGTCCGGTGTCGCCGTCCGTGCGGGCGTAGCTGCGGGAACGCCATCACCACGAGTGCCGCGATCGCGACGACGGTCGCGGCGGCCAGCACGAGCAGCGGCGACTTGGCGGCCGACAGCGCGACCACCCCAAAGGAGAAGAGCGCCGTCCAGAGGTACATCACCAGCGCCGCCCCCCGGTGCGAGTGACCGAGGTTCAGCAGCCGGTGGTGCATGTGCTTCTTGTCCGGCGCGAACGGCGACCGCCCGCCGTACGTCCGGCGGACCACCGCCATCAGCATGTCGGCGTAGGGGACGACGAGGATCGCCACCGGCAGCAGCGGCAGCAGCGTCGGGAACCGGTTGATCGACCCCTTCAGGGCCACCGGGTCGAACCCCGACACAGTGATCATCGACGTGGCCAGCATCAGCCCGATCAACATGGACCCGGTGTCGCCCATGAAGATCCGTGCCGGGCTGAAGTTGTGCGGAAGGAATCCGACGCACATCCCGGCCAGCACCGCCGCGATCAGCGCCGGGGCGCTCTGGTGGTCGAGGTGCGCGACGACGGTGACCAGATAGGCGTACACGAAGAAGGCGAGCGCCGAGACGCCCACGATGCCGGCGGCCAGCCCGTCGAGCCCGTCGATGAAGTTCACCGCGTTGATCGTCGCGACCACGACGAGGATCGTGACCGGCACGCCGTACGACGGCGGCAGCGCGAGGGTCGCGCCGGGCAGCGGGATCCACAGCAGCTGGACGCCGTTCATGATGAGCAGCCCGGCCGCCGCGACCTGGCCCGCCATCTTGGTCAGCGCGTCGATCTCCCAGCGGTCGTCGGCGATGCCGACCACGACCAGCAGCCCACCGGCCGACAACAGGCCAACCCACGTGGGGCTCTCGGTGAAGACGTCACGCATGTGCGGCAGCCGTGAGGCCATCAGGAGCGCGGCGCACATCCCGAAGAACATCGCCAGGCCGCCGATCCGCGGCGTGGGGATGGCGTGCACGTCCCGGTCGCGCACCGGCGTCATCGCCTTGAAGGCGATCGCGAACTTCCGCACCAGGGGGACGAGAAGGTAGGTGACGATCGCCGCCGTCAAGAAGGTGAGGATGTACTCCCGCACCGCCCGCCTCCCTCCACCGACCACCGAGCCCGCCGTGCGGGACCCAACTCTATTCCCGATGACCAAGCGGCGATGGTCACTCGCACCGTCCCGGCGAGGCACGTCGGCTCGGCACGGGAAGGTTCCATGGCAGGACGCGTGATCTGCCCCCGAGTGTGCCGATGATCACACACGCGCCCGAGCCACCCGGATAGGTTCGTCTCCGCTCCGCTAAGATCATCGCCCCACCGCGGCGACGTCTCCTGCTGAGGTCAGACGCCCGAGACCCCGCGAAGGTTCGGCTCCCGGCGATTCACCGACGGCCGGAATGCACGAAAGAAGGACCCTAGACCCCGCCCCCGACATTCCTCTCTCCCGGTGCCAGGCCATGCGTCACGCATGCCCGTTAGATGTCGGCAGTCCCCCATCGGTTCCAGTCGTTTCCCAGCCACCAAAATCACCCGAAAAAGCCGCACATCGCATTCTTCGGAAGTGCTACGGTCCTTCCCGTTCATCCAATCTCCGAACACGGAGGATCAATGCGTCGCATCGCGACTCTTGTCGCCACGGGGGCCGTCGCAGCCGCTGCCGCCATCAGCCTGGCCGCTGCCCCCGCCAATGCGGACACCGGAGTCCGCTTCGGCTCCCCGAGCACTTCCTCGATCACCGCGAGCGCGGTCTCCACCAAGCCTTGGAAGACCAGCGGGTCTTCCGGCCTGGCCGGCGTCACGGCTTCCGGCAGGGTCGGCTGGGTCAAGAAGGGCAAGGTCATCCGCTTCTCGGCGACGGTCAAGGACACCATGAAGGACGGACTCCGGGCCGGGCTCGAAGTGAAGATCTCCGGCCAGGATGCCTTCGTCATGCCTTCAGGTCACTTCGACGTGGCGGGTAGCCACATCAAGGTCCGCGAGGTACTGGGCCACGTCAAGGGCAACCAGTTCTACTACACGCGGCAAGCCAAGGCGTGGAAGACCCTCCTCTGACGTTCTGTCATCGAGGAGTATCCCGTCCCGAAACGGGCGTGTGTCCTGACCCGTAGAAGGTCTGCCTGACGACTGACAGAGGAGCCCGGGCGACGGGCGCATCCCCCTCTTACGCTCATCTGAGCTCTGCACCACGGGAAGGGCCCTGCGGCGCGGCAGGGCCCTTCTCTTTATCTGGAGCAAAGCGGCCAAACTGCTAAGATCATCGCTCGTACCGCCCAATCGATCTTGGAGAGATCAATGCGGCGAATCGCGACGGCCACCCTCGCAGCCGGCGTCATCATCACGACCTTCGCGCTGACCACGACGCCCGCGGACGCGGCGGTCGGCTTCTGGCGCACCGTCGGCCTGTCCGGGGTCGACGCCTTCGGCTTCTACAACACCGAGGCGTCGAAGGTGACGCTGACCTTCGACCTCAAGGACACGAAGAAGGACGGCTACAGCGCCGCGCTCCGCTTCACCTTCACCGGCACGAAGAAGCAGAAGGACGACGTACGGGTCGTCGCGCTCACCGGCGACCAGGTCCAGGACAAGTGGCAGACCGTCACGTCGACCCGGATCAAGCACATGTACGTCCAGGAGTGCCGCGGCACCTGGAGCAAGGGCAAGTTCACGACCAAGAACTGCGCCCCCTGGCGCCAGCACTACTGATCCTTCCCCGCACCCGATCTCCCGTGTTCGAGCTGGACAGGATCACTCCGGGCAGTCTGCCGACCTTCCTTCGGCGCTGGTACGGCCCTCCGGACCGTGGCGCCGCCGATGTCGATCCGGCGATCGTCATGCCGGACCTACTGAGAGATTGGTACCGGCTGACGAGTCAATGGTCCGTTCCCCTGAGCAGGCACAACCATTTCTCCGCGCCGGAGGACCTTCGCCGCAGAGGTGACTTGCTGGTCTTCTGGGACGAGAACCAGGGAGCGGCGTCTTGGGCCACGAAGATCACCGGGAGCGATCCGCTCGTCTACGAGAACGAGGTGGATGAGGAGGACGACGGCTGGGAGTGCACCGGCTTCACGCTGAGTGAGTTCCTGGTCTACGTCGCCGCCTCGGAGGCGGTCTACGGCGACCCGAATCTCGTCGTCAACTTCGACATGGACGAGACGCAGTACGAGTCCGTGGTGTCGCGCTTCCTCATGCTGCGCCATCCCATATGGAGCCATCCGCATCCTGGCTGGCACTACATGGCCGCCGACAACCTGCTCGCGCAGGGAGGAAACCGCCCTCCGACCGGAGGCGGACCCGAACGCTACTGGATCATGGTGTCCGCCAACGACCCGAAAGCCCTGACCCGTCTCCCCCAGGGCCTATTCGACTAGGCGCGACCCCGACCGAGTGCTTCACGTTCGACGCGCGATGGGCAGCCGGCGAGTTACCAAGATCCCTGGCGTTCGCTGCTCTTAGAGCGCAGTGAACGCCAGGGATCAGATACGGGGCGGCCGCCGTACCGCGCGTTAACTGACCAACCGAGGCCGCCACGGGTTCGCCATGCTGGGTCCACCGTTACGATTCGTGCAGTTCGTACCTGATGACCGTCGACGACGACATTCGCTGCGGGCCGATAAGCGGCTTAGGCGCCCAGATTGATGCTTGCTGTGCGGCCGTGACTGTTCTGTTCGGGTCCCGGGAGAAGGCGGGGCCTGGGGATCGCGGCAGAAGCCGTGGATACCCACAGAGCAGAACAGTAGGGAGTGGAAAGATGACGACCACCGAGGCCGACGTCGACGCCGCAGGTCAAGCTGACCACGAAGCTCAGGGCGCTGTCGAACGAGCGGGACCGCGCCCCCAACGCCGACACCGCCCCGCGGGTGGCCGCGGCCAAGCGCGAGTTCGACTCCGTCCAGGACGCCTGGAGCCGGGGCGACTGATCGCCGACGAACACGACTGCATCGACGGAGCGCTCCGTGAACGCGACGCCGACCAGATGACGAGTCCGCGCTTCCGGCGCGGATGAGACATGGCCGGTCTTGCCCCCCGAGCATGGTGGGGCAAGACCGGTTCTCATCACCAGATGCTCGAAGACCGGCTGAGCCGGTCAGTGCCGAGGATCGTTGTCGCTACCACGACAGAAATCCTCGGCGCGGAGACCTCGACGAGATGGGGCTCAGCGGTCGGTGGGCGCGTCCTTGTCGGCGTTCGTGCGGTCTGCGGGGGCACGGGTCTTCGCATCCGCCTCCGGCAGCGGCGAACGGGCGTTCTGCGGGTCCTCAGCGGCCTTCGCGGCGTCGTCGGCCGGCGGCTCGGGGGCCGGGTCGTCCTCGTCGCTGAGGAGGACGCCGCAGACCTCGCGGAGGCGCTCCTCGGAGATGGCGCCCGCGCGCAGCAGGCGCGGGACCGCGCCCGTCAGGTCGACGATCGATGAGGGCATCTCGTCGCCGCTCGGGCCGTCGTCCAGGTAGACCGAGACGGAGTCGCCGAGCTGGGTCTCCGCCTCCTCCGCCGTGCGTGACGGGGCGGCGCCGGAGCGGTTGGCGCTGCTGACCGCCATCGGGCCGGTCTCCTTCAGCAGCTCCAGCGTGAGCTGGTGCAGCGGCATCCGGATCGCGACGGTGCCCTTGGTGTCACCGAGGTCCCAGGCGAGGGTGGTGTTGGCGCGGCACACGATCGTCAGCGCGCCGGGCCAGAACTCGTCGATCAGGTCCTGGCCGTACGTGCCGAGGTCGTCGACCAGCGCCTGCGCGGCCCGCACCGAGCCGACGAGCACGGGGGACGGCATGTCGCGGCCGCGGCCCTTCGCGTCGAGCAGCGCGGTCACCGCGCTCGGTGTGAACGCGTCGGCGCCAATCCCGTACACCGTGTCGGTGGGCAGGACCACCAGCTCACCACGGCGGACGGCCGAGACGGCGTCCGCGATCCCCTTCGTCCGCTCCAGCGGCTCCGAGCAGTCGTATCGTCGGCTCACGCCCGCCATTCTTCCACCGCCGCACACCCGCCCGGACAGGGATCACCCATTCAGGCACCGGGTCGCTCGATCCCGATCAGGCGGCCTCGATCAACGCCACCCTGACCGTTGACGGGTCCGGAACCAGCTCCCCCGCTTCGCGAAGCCCTGCGAGATGGAACTCGATGGCCTCCCGCATCAGGGAAAGGGTCTCCTCTTCGGTCTCTCCGACGGCGACGCATCCCGGCAGGTCCGGAGCGTATGCACCGTAGCCGCCATCCTCGGCTCGTTCGACGACCACTGCATACCTGCTCATCATGGCCTCCTCACTCCAGCCTGCTTCAGGATGCTCTGCTCGGTCCCCGGTGGCAAGGTCCCGCTCAGCTTGCCGGCGACGGTCACCAATCCCGGCTTCGCAGGATGCTTGAACTGCCGATGGCTGCCTGACATCCGCACCATTACCCCGCCGTCCGCCTCTATGAGCTTGATAATCTCATTCACTTTCATAGGCACGCGTCAATCACCTCGATGACCACACTTAGCATCGAAAGATCTACATAGCGCAACCATCGTCACACGGTGCGCCACCGCACGTGGGAAGTTCGCGAGAACTGTGGATATCGAGGAGGTCAGTCGGTGCCGAGGCGGGCGGTGACGAAGCGGTCGCGGCCGGTGAGGTCCTTGTGGTTGCGGACGTCGCGCCAGCCGAGTTCCTCGGAGAAGATCCAGTAGACCGGGTGGCCCTGGAGGTCACTGTGCTCGACGGCGACCCAGCCGCCCGGGCGCAGCAGGCGCCGGGCCGTGCGCTCGACGACGCGGACGGCGTCGAGGCCGTCGTCTCCCCCGCCCCACAGCGCCGCCGCGGGGTCGAAGTCGCGGACGTCCTCCGGGACGTACTCCCACTCCGACATCGGGATGTACGGCGGGTTGCTCACGACGAGGTCGACGCCGTGGTCGAACTCGTGCAGCGCGTCGGCGAAGTCGCCGAGGTGCAGCCGGACGCGGCCGCGCTCGTCGAGGTCCTCGACGTTGCGGGTGGCATGGACGTACGCCCTCGGGTCCTTCTCCACGCCGTGCACCCGGGCGCGCGGGACCTCCTGGGCGATGGACAGCGCGATCGCGGCCGAGCCGGTGCCGAGGTCGACCACGAGAGGGTCGCCGACGTCCATCTTGTGGAGGGTGTCGATGGCCCAGCCGGCGAGGACCTCGGTCTCCGGGCGGGGCACGAACACGCCCGGCCCGACCTTCAGCTCGAGGTAGCGGAAGAACGCCCGGCCGGTGATGTGCTGCAGCGGCTCGCCCGCCTCACGCCGCGCGATGCCCTCCCAGAACCGCGCGTCGAAGGCGGCGTCGGGCACGGTGTGCAGCTCGGCGCGCTTGACGCCGTGCACGAATGCCGCGAGCTCCTCGGCGTCGGCGCGCGGCGACGGAACCCCCGCGGCGGCCAGGCGTGCCGTCGCGCGGGCGATCTCGTCGGAGAGCAGGTGGGTCATGTGGCTTCGGCGAGTCTTTGCTCCATGTCGGCGTCGACGAGGGCCTGCGTGACGTTGTGCAGGTCTCCGTCGAGTACCTGGTCGAGGTTATATGCCTTGTAGCCCACGCGGTGGTCGGAGATGCGATTCTCCGGAAAGTTGTAGGTGCGAACCCGCTCGGAACGGTCGACGGTGCGCACCTGGCTCTTGCGTTCGGCCGACGCGGCGGCCTCGGCCTCCTCCTGGGCGACCGCCAGCATCCGGGCGCGCAGGATGCGCAGGGCCTGCTCCTTGTTCTGGAGCTGGCTCTTCTCGTTCTGGCAGGACACGACGATGCCGGTGGGCAGGTGGGTGATCCGGACGGCCGAGTCGGTCGTGTTGACGCTCTGGCCGCCGGGACCGCTGGAGCGGAAGACGTCGATGCGCAGGTCGTTCGGGTCGATCTGGACGTCGATGTCCTCGGCCTCGGGCATGACGAACACGCCGGCGGCGCTGGTGTGGATGCGGCCCTGCGACTCGGTGGCGGGGACGCGCTGGACGCGGTGGACACCGCCCTCGTACTTCAGGCGGGCCCAGACGCCGTCCTCGGTGCCCCGGGACTTCACGGCGACCGTGACGTCCTTGTACCCGCCGAGGTCGGAGTGCTGGGCGTCGATGATCTCGGTCTTCCAGCCGGCGCGCTCGGCGTAGCGGAGGTACATCCGCAGCAGGTCGCCGGCGAAGAGCGCGGACTCCTCGCCGCCCTCCCCCGCCTTGATCTCGAGGATGATGTCCTTGTCGTCGTTGGGGTCGCGCGGCACGAGCAGGCGCCGCAGCGTCTCCTCGAGCTCGTCGATGCGCTTGTCGAGGTCGGCCGCCTCCTGGGCGAAGACGGGGTCCTCGGCGGCCAGTTCGCGCGCGGCGGCCGCGTCGTCCTGGGCGGCCCGCAGGTCACGGGCGGTCTCGACGATCGGCCGCAGCTCGGCGTAGCGCTTGCCCAGCTTGCGTGCCGTCGCCTGGTCGGCGTGCACGGCCGGGTCGGCGAGCCGCTTTTCGATGTCGGCGTACTCGCCGACGAGATCGTCGAGATTCACGTCAGGTCCTCGGTCAGCCGGGTAGGTGGGCGGACAGGCGTAACGCCGGCCGGGGCGCGTGCCTCCGGCCGGCGCGGCGGTCCGACCTACTTCTTGTTGCCCGCGGCCTTCTTGCCGAAGCGCTTCTCGAAGCGCGCCACACGACCACCGGTGTCGAGGATCTTCTGCTTGCCCGTGTAGAACGGGTGGCAGCTCGAGCACACGTCGGCGTGAATGACGCCGTTCTGCGCGGTGCTGCGGGTCTGGAAGGTGCTCCCGCACGTGCACGTCACCGTGGTGACGACGTAGTCGGGGTGGATCTCAGGCTTCACTATCTCTCCTCGCTCCGGGTGGTCGCCGGGTCATCCCAGAGGGAGTTCGGGGATGTGAACCGGTACCACAGCGTGTTCCAGTGTGCCAGACACGACAACATGCCGAGGCCACCGGGCATTCCCGCGGGGGCTCAGCGCAACGGCGCGCCCGCGGCGTGCAGGTGGCCGAGCGCGTGGGCGTACGACTCGATCAGGCCCTCCTCGGTGTACGGGAGGCCGAGCCGCGCGCAGTGCGCCCGTACGAGGGGCTGGGCGCGGCGCAGGTTCGGGCGCGGCATGCCGGGGAACAGGTGGTGCTCGATCTGGTAGTTCAGCCCGCCCAGGAACCAGTCGGTGACGAGGCCGCCGCGGACGTTCCGGGAGGTGAGGACCTGCTTGCGGAGGTGGTCCCAGCGCTCGTCCGGGCCCGGCATCGGCATGCCCTTGTGGTTCGGGGCGAAGGAGCAGCCCAGGTGGACGCCGAGCACCGCCTGGTGCACCAGGACGAAGAGGACCGCCTTGCCCGGCGACATGACGCTGAACACCAGGCCGAGGTAGCCGGCGAAGTGCAGGGCCAGGAAGGCCGCCTCGACGAGCGCCGTACGCCGCTGCCGGGCGCCGGTCTCGCCGCGCGCCGCCGCGATCACCGACCGGACGCTGGAGACCTTGAGGTTGAACCCCTCCAGGAGGAGCAGCGGGAAGAACAGCCGGCCCTGGTTGCGGGTGAGCCACCGGGTGACGGCGCCGCGCCGGTCCGCCGCCTGTTCGGCCGTCCAGACGAGGACGCCGACGCCGACGTCGGGGTCCTTATCCACGTGGTTGGGGTTCGCGTGGTGCCGGTTGTGCTTGTCGGTCCACCAGCCGTAGCTCAGGCCGACCGCAAGGTTCCCGACCAGCATTCCCATGAGGCGGTTCACGCGGCGGGTCCCGGCGATCTGCCCGTGGCCGGCGTCGTGCCCGACGAAGTAGAGGCGGGTCGTGAGGACCGCCGCGGGCACGGCCAGGGCGAGCTGCCACCAGGAGTCGCCGACGAACGCGATCAGGGCGAACACGGCGCCGTACAGCAGCAGGTCGAGGCCCACCGTGCCGGCGTAGCGCCGGGTACGCCGCTCCAGCAGACCGGCGGCGCGCACCTCCCGGATCAGCGGGGCGAAGTCGCTCCTGGGCAGGGTGGCTGTCTCGGACATGCGGAAGTCCCCTCGCGTTTCGTGGATCAGGTATGTGACTGTCACGAGACGCTAGGGACGCGCCGGTGACGCGCCCAGCCGGTGAGCACCCTAGGGATCGGTAGGTTTACCCCCGGTTAAAAGTGGTGCTGGCACCACCATAGCCCGGTTCTCAGGCCCAGTGACCGTTATGCCGACAACCGACACGCTCGACGGTGAATGATGGAGTCCGGAATCGGAGGGAACAGTGAAGAACGGTGCGCTCGCGGCCGTACGAGGTCTCGCGATGGCGTTGCTGGCGTTGCCGGTGTCGCTGGTGTTGTTCGTCTTGTCCATCGTGTTCTTCGCGGTGACGTTCCCCGTCGGGATCGTGCTGTTCCCCCTGGTGACCTACCTGGTCCGCGGCTATGCCAACGCGCGCCGCCGGCTGGCGCACGAGTGGTTCGGCGTGGAGATCAAGGAGCCGTACAAGCCGAGGCCGAAGTTCCGCGGCGGGTTCCGCGGCATCCTGCAGCGCTACCGGTGGGCCGTGGCCGACCCGGCGACCTGGCGGGACGTGCTGTGGCTGTTCGTGGACGCGACGGTGGGCTTCGTACTGGGGATCATCGCCTTCGCCCTCCCGATGTACGGCCCGTACGGCTGGGTGCTGGCGGCGGGGGTCTGGAAGCCGATCTACGAGTCGGGCGGCGGCGACTGGTACACCTTCGTCCACGTCGTCAGCCAGAACTCGGCCGACAACGCGGCACTGCTCGGCTTCGTGTACGCGGCGATCGGCATCTGGCTCGCGCCCCGGCTCATGCGGGCGAGCTCCGTGGTCACGAAGGGCCTGCTCGCCCCGACGCGGGAGCGGGAGCTGGAGCTGCGGGTCGCGCACCTGACGGAGTCCCGCTCCGACGCGCTGGACACGCAGGCGGCCGAGCTGCGGCGCATCGAGCGCGACCTGCACGACGGCGCGCAGGCGCGGCTGGTCGCCATGGGCATGAGCCTGGGCACGATCGAGGCGCTGATGGACCGCGACCCGGAGAAGGCCCGGCGGCTCCTCGCGGAGGCGCGTGAGTCGTCGTCCAAGGCGCTGACCGAGCTGCGGGACCTGGTCCGCGGCATTCATCCCCCGGTGCTGGCCGAGCGCGGCCTGGGCGACGCCGTACGGGCGCTGGCCATGGCCAGTCCGCTGCGGACCGAGGTCACGGTCGAGCTGCCCGGCCGGCTGGAGGCCCCGGTCGAGTCCGCGGCCTACTTCGCGGTCTCGGAGGTGCTGACCAACGCCGCCAAGCACTCCGGCGCACAGCGGGTCTGGATCGACATCCGGCACGAGGACGACCGGCTGCGGATCGTGATCACCGATGACGGCCGGGGCGGCGCCGACGCGTCCCATGGCACGGGGCTGCGCGGGATCGAGCGGCGGCTCGGTACATTCGACGGTGTCCTGGCCCTCAGCAGTCCGGTGGGCGGTCCGACCATGGTCACGATGGAGCTGCCGTGCGTCCTGACGTCCCCCCGGCGCTGACCCCCCGAGAGGGAGAGTGATGCGCGTCGTCCTCGCGGAGGACCTGTTCCTCCTGCGCGACGGTCTGATCCGGCTACTCGAGGCGTACGGCTTCGAGATCGCCGCGGCCGTCGACAACGGTCCGGAGCTGACCCGGGCGCTGCTGACGCTGAAGCCCGACGTGGCCGTCGTCGACGTACGCCTGCCGCCGTCCTTCACCGACGAGGGTCTGCAGGCGGCGCTGCACGCCCGGCGGGAGGTCCCCGGCCTGCCCGTGCTCGTGCTGTCCCAGCACGTCGAGCAGTTGTACGCCCGGGAGCTGCTCGCCGACGGCAGCGGCGGCGTCGGTTACCTGCTGAAGGACCGGGTGTTCGACGCCGACCAGTTCATCGACGCGGTGCGCCGGGTCGCGGCGGGCGGGACCGCGATGGACCCGCAGGTGATCTCCCAGCTGCTGGCCCGGAACGTCAGGAACGAACCGCTCGGCGCGCTGACGCCCCGAGAGCGCGAGGTGCTGGAGCTGATGGCCGAGGGCCGGTCGAACACCGCGATCGCCCAGCGCCTGGTCGTCACCGAACGCGCCGTCGCCAAGCACACGTCCAACATCTTCGCGAAGCTGAACCTGCCGCCCTCCGACGACGACAACCGCCGCGTCCTGGCCGTCCTGGCGTTCCTCGACGGCTGAGCCGGGCCGAGCGGCCCGGTTCAGCGGCGCCGCAGCTCCGCGCACTTGGCGGCGAACTCCTCGACGCTGAGCAGCCCCTGCTGGCGGAGCCGGACCAGGTCGCCCAGCTTGACGGCCAGGTCGCCGATGCGGCCCACCCAGGCGCGTACCTCGTCCTTGCCCGCGGCCGTGCGTCCGGGATGGCGTACCGCGTCGGGCCGCACCGGCGTTCCGGCGAGGTACGCGTCGATCGCCGCCTCGAACCGCTCGCCGTCGGCGAGGGGCCCCGCGCACTTGACGCTCAGCTCCGCATCGGTCAGCAGCCCGTTCTTCTGGGCGTTGACGAGCTGGGTGAGCCGGGAGGCGGCCTCGGAGATCCCGCCGAGCCAGTCGGAGACGTCGGACAGCTCGATCTCCGGCTCCGCCGCGTACCGGCGCCCCGGACCGGCCGGCGCCGGCCGTACGGGGGAACCCGCGAGGATGGCGCCGATCGCCGTCGCGAACCGCTCACCGCCGCGCAGCCGGAAGACCAGGTCCTCCCAGTCGGACCCGAGTTCCAGGTGCAGGTCCTCGCCACCGGCCCGGCGATCCCACTCGTAGTGGTCCACGCCGGCGACCGCGGTGAGGGGAACGCGCCGCAGGCCGCCGGGGCCGGCGAACAGCATCGCGCGCCTGGTCAGCGCGAGCAGACCGCTCTCCCCGGCGAACAGCGCCGGCTCCAGCTCGTGCACCTGGTCACCGGGCCCGAACCCGGCGGCGAGCAGGAGGAGCCGGTGCGCGTCGGGCCGGCCGCCGGCCCGGGACCGGGAGAGCGCCGCCGCGACGTCGGGTCGCCGCAGGAGGTCGTCGGGCGACACGCCGGCGGGCGCCGGGACGCGCTCCGGCGGGCACTGCCGCATGGCGTCGATGGCGTGCCTGAAGCGCTCGGGATCGCGCAGCCAGGCGAACTCGATGTCGTCGTAGTCGTTGTCCGTGATGCTCAGCTTGCCCGGACTGTCGTCATAGTCGGTGTCGCAGGAGACGTAGTCCATGTCGGCGAAAGCGAGCCCGTTCAGGCCGCCCTCCTGATCCGCGAAGACGACGCGCCGGTCGGTGAGCGCCAGCAGACCCGCCTTGCCGTTCCACCGTCCGGGCTCCACCTCCTTGACGGGCTCCCCCGCGTCGAGGACGCCGAGCAGCGCGGCCAGCTCGCGCTGGAACGGGCTCACGTCGCTCCTCGTCCGGCTCAGGGCGTCCGCGACGTCGGGCCGGGGGTGGGCCGGCGCTCCCGGCGCCTGCCGAGGCCCCGCCGCCGGTGCGCCGGCGTACGCGGGCGACGGCGCGCCGGGGGCCTGTCCTGCCGACGGCACGCCGGGGGCCTGACCGCCGTACGCGGGCGACAAGCCGCCGGGCGCCTGTCCGGCGTACGCAGACGACGGCGTACCGGGCTCCTGACCGCCGTACGCGCCGAAGCGGAGGGCGCGGAAGGTCTGCTGGAAACGGACCGGGTGGTAGATGCCGTGGAAGGGGATCTCGTCGCCCTCCACGTCGATCCACACCAGGTTCCCCTCGTGTGTCTCGTCCCAGGTCGCGTGGACGTCGGTGAACATGTCCAGCGGCACGGCCGTGTGGCCGCCGAGGGCGTCGTCGGGGCCGATGCTGAGCAGGTGCCGGTCGGTGAGGAAGAACACCAGGACGCGCCGGCCCACGGCCAGCTCGATCTCCCGTACCGTCTCGCCGGGTTCCAGCGCGGCCGTCAGCGCGGCCAGCTCGCGCACCATGGCGCGGACTCGCCCGCTGGCCCGGGCGAGCGCCTCACCGATGTCCGGGCGCAGGCCGGCGGTGTGCAGGAGTTCCGGGTCGGGGACGCGGATCACGCCCTGCAGCGCGCGGGTCACCTGCAGCGTGAACTCCAGCGCCGCCGGGTCGTTGTCGTGCAGCACCGCGTCCACGTCCAGGGAAGGGTCGGGCGCGGACCGACCGTCGGGCGCGCCGGCGAGCCGGACTCGGACGTGACCGACGCCGCCCTGCGCCTCGACGAGCTCGACCTGGTCGATGGCGGCCAGCGGGATCCTGCGGCTCATGCCCTGGCTGGTCACGAGCACGGCCGAGCCGTCGAACGCGGCTCGTCCGTGCAGCCCGTGCAGGACGCCGCCGACGCCACCGGGCCGGCCCGGCCCGGACAGTCCGTGCGGCAGGCCGCCCTCGGCCGGCGGGGCGGTCAGGTCCAGTTGCCGGCCGCGCAGCGCGGTCGCGACGCCCGCGGCGAACAGGAGCGCCTCGGCCCGCTCGGCCGCGAACGGCAGGCAGCGCTCCCGGTCCCGCGGGTCGGGCACCTGGTCGGCCCGCTCGCCGACGGCGCGGAACCAGAGGAAGTCGCCCCTCCTGCCCTGGCCGGCCACGCAGGTGACCGCGTCCAGGGCGGCCAGCGGGAAGGTCCGTCCCTCGCCGCCGGCCCGCCAGGCCAGGCGGACGTTCCGGCCGTCGAAGCGACAGGTCCCGTCGTAGGTCTCGACCGCCGACGGCCATGGCGCCTCGATCATGAACTCGGCGGCGGTGGACTGCGCCATGTCCGCCGCGACGACGGCCGCGTGCAGGGTCTCGGCCAGCCGTCGCGCGTCCGCCTCGTGCTCCGCCGGGAACTCCACGAAGAAGGGGTGGTCGTCGGCCGAGATCATCGCGCCGGCCACCGCGTAGAACGGGTCCGCGCCCTGGCGCGGGAAGAGGGTCAGCCGTCCGACCCGCCGCCGGCCCGGCGGCAGGAGCTGGACGCCCGTCAGCGCGGTCACCGGGAATTCGATCCGGCCCAGCCGACGGCGCAGCCAGCCGCCCGAAGAAGGTGAGTAGTCCATGCGGCACTGCCGCCCGTCGAACGCCAGCCGGGCGTCCGTCCCCGTCAACCCCGTGGTCACATTCGGGACATTAGCAACATTCGCGACATTTACGGCGCTCGGCCCGCGCCCGTACCGACCGTCCGGATCAGCTCTGGCCGAGATAGGCGAGCACGGCCTTGACCCGGCGGTGGGTGCTGTCGGTGTGCTGCAGGTCGAGCTTGAGGAAGATGTTCGAGATGTGCTTCTCCACCGCGCCGTCGGTGACGAAGAGGCGGCGGGCGACGGCGGCGTTCGACAGGCCCTCGGCCATCAGGCCGAGGACCTCCCGCTCGCGCGGGGTCAGCGCTTCCAGCCGGTCCCCCCGGCGCCGCCGCCCGAGCAACTGGGCGATCACCTCGGGATCGATGACCGTGCCGCCGGCGGCGACCCGGCGCACCGCGGCGGTGAACTCCGCGAGGTCGGCGACCCGCTCTTTCAGGAGGTAACCGACGCCCTCCGCGCCGTCCCCGATCAGGTCGGTGGCGTAGCGCTCCTCGACGTACTGGGAGAAGACGAGGATCGGGGTGCCCGGAACCCGCCGGCGCGCCTCCAGGGCGGCCCGCAGGCCCTCGTCGGTGAACGACGGCGGCATCCGGACGTCCACGATGGCGAGGTCGGGGCGGTGCTCCGCCACGATGTCGACCAGCCCCGGGCCGTCACCGGCCGTGGCGACCGTCTCGATGTCCTCGTCCGCGAGCAGGCGGATCAGCCCCTCGCGCAGCATTACGGCGTCTTCCGCGATCACCACCCGCACGTCACCAGATTAGTGCCGTGTCAAGCAACGTTGGTCCTGATGACCGCGTTGGTTGATCCTCGCCTTGGTGGCGAGCGACTCCCCACTGGGGGGTGGGGCGGGCCTCGGCCGGCCAGGGGACCCTTGTGCGGTGCCGTGATGGGGGCGTCGTCGGGGGTCACGCCGGGACCATCCGGCACCGGGGAGATGCCGTCCGGCTCGACGGTGCGTGATCACCACCGGAAACGGATCCTTGGGACTGGTGGTGATGGGTCCGCCCGGGTCACGCCGGGCGATGTTGGCGCCGCCGACCAGGTCGCGGTGCCCGTTGAAACCACACTGCATGCAGGTGAAACGGCGGCCGACGGGTTTGGGCACCCGCCGGCCGCATGCCGGGCAGGTGGAGGAGGTACCGCGTTCGTCGACCAGCTCGACGCGGATCCCGGCCTGTTCGGCCTTGTCCTTGAGACAGCGGATCAAATAGCCGGGCCGCCAGTCACGCAGCCGCTGGTTGTGCCGCCGCCCGGCCTTCAACTCCAGCACACCGCGCGGGTCGCCGATC
This sequence comes from Actinoallomurus sp. NPDC052274, assembly GCF_040679475.1. Lineage (NCBI taxonomy): Bacteria > Bacillati > Actinomycetota > Actinomycetes > Streptosporangiales > Thermomonosporaceae > Actinoallomurus > Actinoallomurus sp. NPDC052274. The sequence goes on along the minus strand of NZ_JBFAUT010000003.1, from coordinate 59,810 downwards.
CGCAGCGTCCCGACCCGTCGTTGCACGGCCCATTGGATGACCTGTTTGGCGGCCTCGTGCTGGGCCTGTTTGATCCGGCGCTTGTGCCGGGCCTCGAGTTTGCGCTGGCGGGCCCGGTACTTGCGCCACCGCCGCGACCCGGCCTGCCCTGGCTTCGGTGCCCGTTGAGCGACGGCCCGGCGGCGGTGTTTGGTGTCTTTGAGGTGCAGGTGGGCCTCGGCGCGCATCGCCCGCCCTGACACCAACAAAGCCTCTCCATCCGGTCCGGCCACCGCGTACGGGTGAATCACCCCAGGGTCGACTCCGGCGACCCGGTCGGGGTCGGGCTTGGTTCCGGGCGCGTAGGTGGCGACGGGGACCTCGGCGGCCACCTCCACGAACAACCGCGAGCCCTCGTTGATCAGGGTGACCGACCAGACCTGCTCCACCGGATAGGGCAGTTTCCGGTCCAGGCGCACCCACAGGGGAGGGTGGCCACGAGCGACCGCCAGCCGCAGCCGCTGCCCATCAACGGCGAAACAACCGTGGCGGAACCGCACCGGGAGCAGGCAGCGTTTACGGCGCGGGAACCGCGCCGAGGTGTCCCCGTCGGCGCGACGCTTGGCGGCGGCGAACCAGGCGTCGCTGTAACGCCGCAACACCCCTTCAGCACAGGTTGAGTTCAGCTCACCGAACGCGCCGGGCCCGGCCCTGTGCAGCTCCCGGCACAACTGCTGGAAGTTCGTGATCGCCGGCAGGCCGCGCTGACGTAGCCACCGGTTCATATCCAGCGCACACGCCCACACGTCCCCCGCCGCCACCAACAACCCGAAACACCGCCGCCGCTGCCCGGGCGTCAGGCGCAGACCGACCCGGGCGGTGCGCAGCACCGCCCGGGGAGCGTCAGGATCGACACGTCGAGGCACGAGGCGATTACAACAGGTGCCTACGACAAAACCCGGCCCTAAGGATCGCCCGGCAACCGGACCGCCGGACAATTCCGCACAATGGCTGATTACACGAACAAGCTTCTTGACGCGGCACCAGGGAAAGGTCACCACACGCAGGGCAGGTCCGCGCGGATCACGGTCGGTCCGCCGCGCGGGCTGTTCACCGTCAGGATGCCGTCGATCCCGGCCGCGCGGTCCGCCAGACCCGCCAGTCCGCCGTCCGGCCTGGCCTCGGCCCCGCCGACGCCGTTGTCGGAGACCTCGACGACCACCCAGGTCTGGTCCCGGACGATGCGCACGGCCGCCTGCGTCGCCCGGGCGTACTTCGCCACGTTGGTGAGCGCCTCGGAGACGATGAAGTACGCGATGCTCTCCACGGCGGCCGGCGGCCTGGTCGGCAGGTCGATCTCCACCTCGACGGGCATCGGGGCCCGGGCCGCGACCGCGGAGATCGCCGCGTCCAGCCCGCGGTCGGTGAGGATCGCCGGGTAGATCCCGCGCGCGAGGTTGCGCAGCTCGGCGATGGCCTCCTTGGCGCCCGCGTGGGCCTGCTGGAGCAGTTCCTGGGCGGCGACCGGATCGGTCTCGAGCTTCGCCCGGGCGCGACCGAGGTCCATCGCGACGGCCAGCAGCTGCTGCTGGGCTCCGTCGTGCAGGTCACGCTCGATCCGCCGCCGCTCGGCCTCCGCGGCGTCCACCCCCCGCGCCCGGCTGGCCCGCAGCTGCGCCGTACGGGCCCGGAGCGCCTGGGTCTCGCTCGGCCCCAGGAGGTAGCCCGCGATCGCCCCGTGCGCCATCCCGACGATCCGCACGGCGTACATCGCGAGGACGAAGACGCCGATCCCCAGTGGCACCGCGGGCAGCGTGCTCACCGGGTCGTCCAGCCAGAAGTCGTGCCCGGCCATCGTCACGACGAGGTAGCCGCCCCGACTCTGCGTGATCCAGATCGGCATCGTGACCAGCGAGATCGTCGTCGTCCACAGCACGATCGAGATGACGAACTCCGCGATGCCGATGGGGAACGCGAGGAGCAGGTAGACGAGGTCCTTCCAGGTCGCCGGGTCGGCGGCCATCGCCTTCCACTTGCGCAGCAGGTTGTTGCCGGCCGGCAGCGCGCGGTACGGGCTGGGGACGTCCACGCCGAGGGCCAGGCGCGCGAGCCGCCGTTCCAGCATGGCGGCGCCCCGCCAGAGCACCATGGTCAGCGCCAGGCCGAGAACGCCCACCCAGATCACGAGCGTCCCGACCGAGACCGAGACCAGCACGGTCAGCGCGACGAAGTAGGCCAGGCCGAGGGGGAAGTGCAGCAGCAGGAAGGCGGCCGACCGCCAGGTGAGCGGATCCTTCAGCAGGCGCAGCGGGCCGCGCCCGGAGGAGGCCGTTGTGTCGACGGTGCCGTTCACCGGGGTCCCTTCCTGCCGTATGAGCCTACGGGTCCAGCCTGCTGAACGGCGGGACGTCCCACCATGGAGCATCCCGGCCTTCGGCAGGTAGGGCTACCCCCACCTCGTCCGGCCCTGGAAACGACGACGCCCCGGAGGCGTGCTCCGGGGCGTCGTGTCACGCGGGTCAGTCGTTGAGCGTGGTCTTCTGCACCTGCAGAAGGAACTCGGCGTTCGACTTGGTCTCCTTCATCTTCTCGATGAGGAGCTCCAGCGCCTGCTGGGTGTCGAGCGCGTGCAGCACGCGGCGCAGCTGCCAGACGATCCGCAGCTCCTCCGGAGCCAGCAGGATCTCTTCCTTACGGGTGCTGGAGGCGTCGACGTCGATCGCCGGAAACACCCGCTTGTCGGCGAGCTCGCGGCGGAGGCGGACCTCCATGTTGCCGGTGCCCTTGAACTCCTCGAAGATGACCTCGTCCATCCGCGAGCCGGTCTCGATCAGCGCGGTGGCCAGGATCGTCAGCGAGCCGCCGTTCTCGATGTTGCGGGCGGCGCCGAAGAACCGCTTCGGCGGGTACAGCGCCGTGGAGTCCACACCACCGGACAGGATCCGGCCGCTGGCGGGCGCGGCGAGGTTGTACGCGCGGCCGAGGCGGGTGATCGAGTCGAGCAGCACGACGACGTCGTGGCCCAGCTCGACCAGCCGCTTGGCGCGCTCGATCGCCAGCTCGGCGACCATCGTGTGGTCGTCGGCGGGCCGGTCGAAGGTCGAGTGGATGACCTCGCCCTTCACCGACCGCTGCATGTCGGTGACCTCTTCCGGCCGCTCGTCGACGAGGACGACCATGAGGTGGCACTCGGGGTTGTTCTTGGTGATCGCGTTGGCGATCGCCTGCAGCACCATCGTCTTACCGGCCTTGGGCGGCGAGACGATCAGACCACGCTGGCCCTTGCCGATCGGGCTGACCAGGTCGATGATCCGCGTGGTGAGCTGGCCCGGCTCGCTCTCCAGGCGCAGCCGCTCCTGCGGGTACAGCGGGGTCAGCTTGGAGAAGTCGACGCGGCCCTTGGCCTGCTCCGGCTCCATCCCGTTGACGGTGTCGAGGCGGACCAGCGCGTTGAACTTCTCCCGGCGCTCGCCCTCGCGGGGCTGGCGCACGGCACCGGTGATCACATCGCCCTTGCGCAGGCCGTTCTTGCGGACCTGGGCGAGGGACACGTAGACGTCCTGCGGGCCCGGCAGGTAGCCGGTCGTGCGCACGAACGCGTAGTTGTCACGGATGTCGAGGATGCCGGAGACCGGGATGAGGACGTCGTCCTCGCTGATCGTGGGCTCGGAGTCGAAACGCTCGCGGCCGCCACGGCCCCGGTTGCGCTCGCGGAACCGGCCGCGCCGACGCCGGCCGCCGCCGTCCTCGTCGTCGGAGTCGGACTGCTGACGCTGGTTCGAACCGCGCTGGCCGCGGTCGTCGCCACGCTGCCCGCGGTTGTCCTCGCGCTGCCCGCGGTCCTCCCGCTGGCCGCGGTCCTCCCGCTGGCCGCGGTTGTCCTCGCCGCGCTGGCCGCGGTCCTCGCGCTGGCCGCGATTGTCCTCGCCGCGCTGGCCGCGGGTGTCCTCACGCTGGCCGCGATTGTCCTCGCGCTGCCCCTGGCCGTCCCGGTTACGGTTGCCGCGCTGACGCTGCCGCTGACCGCCCTCCCGGCCCGCGTGGTCGCGCGCTCCGCCGTCGCTGGCGGACTCGGCCTTCTCGGCCTCGACCTTAATCTCCTGCTGCTCCTGCGCCGGCGCCTCTTCGCGCTTGGCGGCACGCTCCCGCTTCGGCGCGGCGGCGGGCGCCGCGGCGGTCTCCTGCGCGGCGGGGGCCTCGGCGTCGCTCTTCGCGGCCGGGGCCTGGTCACCGCCTCCGGTGTTCTGCGCCTGCCGCTCTTGGATGGCGGCGATGAGCTGGCTCTTCCGCATTCCGCCCGTACCGCTGATCCCGAGGCTCGAGGCCAGGGCCTTGAGCTCGGGCAGCACCATCGCCGACAGGCCGGTGCCCGAGCGGCGGCGCCGCGGCGCAGCCGTCGTCGCCTTCTCGGCGGACGCGGCTTCAGGAGCCGTCGTGACTGCTGCGTCCGAGAGGAGTTCGGTGGATTCGCTCACTAAGGGTCCTTCCCAGGGAGCGGGTGTGGCCGCCGTCGGCCAGGCAACCCGGTCGTGCGAACCGGCGGGGGCGCCGGATCATTCGAGCTCTGCTGATCTTCAGGTGATCGGCGAAGAGTTCTGGCCACATCCAGATGGTGGAGGCAGGTTCTCGCGAGAGATCCCCGATTCCGATACGTCCGTAGTTTTGGCTGAACGCTGAACAACGAGCGATTTCGTTGCCGGGGAACCACATCCGTGTCACACGGCCGACATAAGTCGGAGTGGCTGACGAGCCCACGCCCCCGTACGGGGCATCTGGTGCGGCACTTAGCCTAACATCACCTGGGCACACTGCTATTCCCCGGAGACTCGCGTTTCCTGACTGATCGGCTGAACGCATGCGCCGTGGGGGTCAACGTTCAGCGGGTGTATGTGCCACGAAGTACCCACTTCCGAGCCGATCGAATCAACCTCGGCGGCGGAGACCAGCGCAAGGACCGTCGGCCCGGCCCCGGAGATGACGGCGGGCACGCCCCGCGCGCGCAACCGGTCCACCAGCGCGACCGACTCCGGCATGACCGGGGCGCGGTACGCCTGGTGCAGCCGGTCCTCGGTGGCGTCCAGGAGCAGCTCCGGCCGGGCGGTGAGCGCGGCGACCAGGAGCGCGGCGCGGCCGGAGTTCGCCGCGGCGTCGGCGTGGGGCACGACGTCCGGCAGGAGACCGCGGGCGCGCTCGGTGGCGAGCCGGTGCTCGGGCACGAACGCCACGGGGCGTACGTCCGGGGCGACGTCGAGCCTGGTCATGCGCGGTCCGGCGGTGCTCTCCCAGGCGATGGTCACGCCGCCCGTCAGGCAGGGCGCGACGTTGTCCGGGTGTCCCTCGATCCTCGTGGCCAGCGCGAGGACGTCCGCGTCGGTGAGGCCCGCGCCCTCCGGATGCAGGGCCCGGGCGGCGAGGATCCCGGCGACCGTCGCGGCCGAGGACGAGCCGAGCCCGCGCGCGTGCGGGATCCGGTTGACGCAGCGGAGCCGCAGCCCGGGAGCGGGCGCCGGACCGATGAGCGCGTACGTCTCCCGGAACGTCCGCACGATCAGGTGCTGCTCCCCGCGCTTGGCGGTCTCCTCGCCCTCGCCCGTGACGTCGATCCACACGCCGGAGTCGGCGAGCTCGACCTCCACGTCGTCGTACAGGGTGACCGCCAGCCCCAGCGCGTCGAACCCGGGACCGAGGTTCGCGCAGGTCGCGGGGACCCGTACGTGGACGCCCGCGTGCGGCGCCGGGCTCAAGCGAGTTCCAGGGCGGACGCGGCGGCGTGCGCGTCGACCGGCACCGTGATCGGCGCCGGGGCACCCGAGATGGCCCAGTCGGGGTCCTTCAGGCCGTTGCCGGTCACCGTGCACACGACGCGCTCGCCGCGGCGCAGGAGGCCCTCGTCGGCGGCCTGCAGCAGCCCCGCGACGCTCGCCGCCGACGCCGGCTCGACGAAGACGCCCTCCTCGCGGGCGAGGAGCCGGTAGGCGGCCAGGATCTGCCGGTCGGTGACGGCCTCGATCGCTCCCCCGGACTCGTCCCGCGCCTTGAGCGCGAGGTCCCAGGAGGCGGGGTTGCCGATGCGGATCGCCGTCGCGATGGTCTGCGGCGCCGTGACCGGCTCCCCGCGGACGATCGGCGCGGCCCCGGCCGCCTGGAAGCCCAGCATGCGCGGGCGCGCGTCGGACTCCTTGTAGCCCATCCAGTAGGCGCTGATGTTCCCGGCGTTGCCGACGGGCAGGCAGTGCACGTCCGGGGCCGCGCCGAGCGCGTCGATGATCTCGAAGGCGGCGGTCTTCTGGCCGTGCAGCCGGAACTTGTTCACCGAGTTGACGAGCGCCACCGGATAGTCGACGGCGAGCTTGCGGGCGAGTTCGAGGCAGTCGTCGAAGTTGCCGTCGATCTGCAGCAGCTTGGCGCCGTGCACCAGCGCCTGCGCCAGCTTGCCCATCGCGATCTTCCCGCGCGGCACGAGCACCGCGCAGACCATCCCGGCGCGCACGGCGTACGCGGCCGCCGACGCGGAGGTGTTACCGGTCGAGGCGCAGATCACCGCCTTGGCGCCGTCCTCGGCGGCCTTGCTGATCGCGAGCGTCATGCCGCGGTCCTTGAACGAGCCGGTCGGGTTGGCCCCCTCGACCTTGAGGTACACCTCGCAGCCCGTGAGCTGAGAGACCCGGGTCGCCGGCAGCAGGGGCGTGCCACCCTCCAGAAGGGTGACGACCGGCGTCCCGGCCGTCACGGGGAGCCGATCGCGGTACTCCTCAATGACGCCACGCCATGCCCTGCTCACGATGTTCCTCCTGACCTGCGCTGTCGTCCAGCGAGTCTACGGCCAGCCGGCCGCGCGTCTCACGTCGTTTCACATCCTGGACGTTCCCCCGCGGACAGGATCATCGCCGCGTAGCGGATGATCGTGCCGGCGCTGAACCACATCGCCAGCGGCACGGAGTACCGCACCGCGAGCCGGAGCGCCGACACCGGCAGCAGCGCCGTGCCGAGCGCTCCGTCACGCCGTGCGGCGGAGTGGCTCGGCTCGGCGGATTCGGCGGCTGGTGCGGCAGAGGCGGCCATCGCCCCGAATGCCAATGGCCCGGCCTCGCCTCAGCGTGCCGTTCGCACGCGCGCCAGCCGCTCGCTCGCCCTTCCGGTCGTCCCTACTCGTCGCCTTCGACGCGCATGACGCTGGCGACCTCGCGGACGATCTCCTGGTCTCGGAGGTGCTCGACGGTGGCCGAGAGCGCGCCGTCGGGGGCCCGGTGGGTGACGATGACGAGCTGCGCCTCCTCGCCGTGGCCCTCCTGGCGTACGGCCTGGATCGACACGCCGTGGTCCGCGAAGACGTCCGCCACGCGGGCCAGCACGCCGGACCGATCCGCCACGTCCAGGGAGACGTGGTAGCGCGTGACCGTGTCCGCCATCGGCAGCACGGGCAGGTCGGCGTACGTGGACTCGGCGGGCCCGCGGGTGCCGTGCACCCGGTTGCGGGCCACCGCGACGAGGTCGCCGAGCACCGCGCTGGCGGTCGGCGCACCGCCGGCGCCCGCGCCGTAGAACATCAGCGAACCGGCGGACTGCGCCTCGACGAACACCGCGTTGTACGCCTCGCGGACGTTCGCCAGCGGGTGCGTGCGCGGGATCATCACCGGGTGCACGCGGACGGACACGCCGCGGCCGTTCCGGCCGTCCTCCGAGGGCACCCGCTGGCAGATCGCCAGGAGCTTCACGACGCAGCCCATCGCCCGGGCGCTCGCCATGTCGGCGGAGGTGACGTCCGCGATGCCCTCCCGGTGCACGTCCGCGGCGGTGACCCGGGTGTGGAACGCGAGCTGGGCGAGGATCGCGGCCTTGGCCGCCGCGTCGAACCCCTCGACGTCGGCGGTCGGGTCGGCCTCGGCGTACCCGAGGGCCTGCGCCTGCTCCAGCGCCTCGGAGAAACCGGCCCCCGAGGTGTCCATCTTGTCGAGGATGTAGTTGGTCGTGCCGTTGACGATCCCCATCACCCGGTGCACGTGGTCACCGACCAGCGACTCGCGCAGCGGGCGCAGCAGCGGGATCGCGCCCGCCACGGACGCCTCGTAGTAGAGGTCGACGCCGTGCTCCCGGGCCGCGCCGAAGAGCGTCGCGCCGTCCTCGGCGAGCAGCGCCTTGTTGGCCGTGACGACCGACTTGCCGGACTTCATCGCGTCCAGCAGGAGGCCGCGCGCGGGCTCGATGCCGCCGATCACCTCGATCACGATGTCGACGTCCGGGCGGGTCACCAGCCCGGTCGCGTCCGTGGTCAGCAGCTCCGGCGGCACGCCCTCGCGCCGCTTGTCCTTGCGGCGCACCGCGATGCCGACCAGCTCCAGCGGCGCGCCGACCCGCGCGGCGAGGTCGTCGGCCTGCTCGTGCAGGAGGCGCACGACCTCGGTGCCGACGACGCCGCAGCCGAGCAGCGCGATCTTCAGCGGTGGTCTCAGGAGCTGGACGGAGCTCACGGCGACACCTCCAGGCGCAGCAGATCGTCCTCGGTCTCGCGGCGCAGGATCAGCCGCGCCCGGCCGTCGCGTACGGCGACGACCGCCGGCTTGGGCACGTGGTTGTAGTTGTTGGCCAGCGAACGGCAGTACGCCCCCGTCGCCGCGACCGCGACCAGGTCGCCGGGGGCGAGGTCGGACGGCAGCCACAGGTCGCGGACCACCATGTCGCCGCTCTCGCAGTGCTTGCCGACCATGCGGCTCAGCATCGGGTCGGCGTCCGAGCGCCGCGAGGCCAGCGCGGCGGTGTACTCGGCGCCGTACAGCGCGGTGCGGATGTTGTCGCTCATGCCGCCGTCGACGGAGACATAGGTGCGCAGCCCTTCCAGGGGCTTGACCGTGCCGACCTCGTACAGCGTGACGCCGCCGGGCCCGGAGATCGTACGACCGGGTTCGACGGTCAGCCGCGGGACCGGCAGGCCCTTCTCCTCGCAGGCGCGGGTGACGATGGCCCGCAGGTTGTCGGCGATGTGCTTCGGATCGAGCGGGTCGTCGCCCTCCAGGTAGGCGATGCCGTACCCGCCGCCGAGGTCGAGCACGGGCAGTTCGACGCCGTGCTCGTCGCGGATGGCGACCAGCAGCTCCACGACGCGCCGGGCGGCCAGCTCGAAGCCGTCGGTGTCGAAGATCTGCGAGCCGATGTGGGAGTGCAGGCCGACGAGCTCGAGCTCCTTGATGGCGATGACCCGGCGGGCGGCCTCCCGCGCCGTCTCGCGGGCGAAGCCGAACTTCTGGTCGTCGTGCGCGGTGGCGATGAACTCGTGCGTGTGCGCCTCGACGCCCGTCGTCACCCGGACCAGGACCTTGGGCCGGACGCCCAGCTCACGGGCGAGGTGACCCAGGCGGGCGATCTCCTCGTAGGAGTCGACGACGACGTGGCCGACGCCGACCTCCAGCGCCCGCGTCAGCTCGGCCGTCGACTTGTTGTTGCCGTGGAACGTGATCCGCTCCGGCGGGAACTCCGCCCGGAGCGCGACCGCGAGCTCTCCGCCGCTGCAGACGTCCAGCCCCAGCCCCTCGTCCCGCACCCACCGGGCGACCTCGACGCACAGGAAGGCCTTGCCTGCGTAGTAGACGTCGCCGTCGCTGAAGGCCGCCGCGAACTCCCGGCAACGGGACCGGAAGTCCTCCTCGTCGTAGACGTACAGCGGCGTGCCGAACTCCGTGGCGAGATCACGGACGTCCACGCCGCCCACCGTCAGCACCCCGTCCTCCCGGCGCGCGCCGCGCGGCCACACGCTGGGGACGAGCGCGTTCAGGTCGCTCGGCGGAGGCAGGGGGTGGTCCTCGGGTAGCACGTCCGCGTGCCGAGGGCCGGCCGGGTGAACTCGACTCATCGACTGCTCTTTCTGTAGGGGCTCAAAGACGATCGTTCGGGGTCTCGCCGAGCATGCGGAGGCCGTTGCCCAGAACGACGTACGCCGCTTCAGCCAGGCTAAGGCGTGCGCGATGGTGACCGGTGATGGGCTGGTCGCCCTTGGGCAGCGGCGAACACCATTCATGAACGTCGTGGTACGCGTCGGCGATGAGCTCCAACTGCCGGGTGAACGGCCGCGGGTCGTCCGTCCGCGCCGCCTGCTCGGCCCGGCTCGGGAACTCCGCGAGCAGCGCGAGCAGCCGCGCCTCCCGCGGATCGGTCAGCGGGCCCTCGGCGGCGCGGACGCCCAGCTCGGCGGCCTGCCGGCGCGCGGCGGCCGCCCGCGCGTACGCGAAGCGCACCACGAAACCCGGATTCTCGAAGGTCAGCGGGCGCTCCGGCCAGGTCGCCCGCGGCACCGCCACGACGCCGTACGTCTCGTCGATGCGCGCGATCAGCGAGGCACTGACGCCGATCGACAGGAAGCCCGGCCCCGTCACCCGTACGTCGCCCACCCCGGGCATCCGGCCGAGCCGCGCGGCGAGCAGCCCCGCGATCTCCGTGGCGGGCCGCCCGGCGGCGCGCGCGAGCCGCAGCGGAAGCGGCGTCGCGTACTCACCGCTCGCGGTGACCGTGACGGGAACCCGGTCGGGCACGGGCACGGCGAACTCGCCCTCGTCGACCGCCCCACGGACGGCGGCCACGACGGCGGCGTTCAACTCGGCCAGGGTCACCGGATGAGACTAACCGACCAGCATGTGGACATTCGGCCGTCACGGGCCGTCGGCGCGCGAAATCCTCCGGCCGACGCCGCCGGCAACAGTGATCTCGCCGTTCCCCCGGGTCAGACCATCGGACCCGCACCGGCCAGCTCGCGGACCGTACGGATCAGCTCCGCGGGGTCGAACGGCTTGGTCACGTAGGCGTCCACGCCGATCTCGTGCCCGCGGCGGATGTCGTGCTCCTGGGCCCGTGCGGTGATCATGACGACCTTGATGTCCCGCGTCAGGGGGTCGTCGCGCAGCTTGACGGCCGTCACCCAGCCGTCCAGCCGGGGCATCATGACGTCAAGGGTGATCACGTCCGGCGCGATGTCCCGCACCCGGTCGAGGCAGTCCTGCCCGTCCACGGCGGTCAGCACCTCGAAACCCTCCAGCTGGAGGTTCACGGCGATCAGCTGCCTGATCACCTCATCGTCGTCGACGACCAGTACACGTCCCAGGGTCACGACCGCCAAGCTAACGCCTTCCCCGGCCCGGACACGCGGATAACGGCCACACTCATGCCACACACCCGCCGATCCGCCGGCTCGACGATCTTTTCCCGGGCCCGGGAGAGCGACGTTCGCCCAGCTCATCCGGGCCCGATCGACCGGCGCGGCGGCAAAACGTGTTCGAGTGTGGTCGGTGAGCTGGTAGTCTCTATCCGTCCCGAGCCCCCTTAGCTCAGGGGATAGAGCACCGGCCTCCGGAGCCGGGTGCGCTGGTTCGAATCCAGCAGGGGGCGCGCATCCTGATCAAGGAAAACCCCGGTTGACCAGTTTGAACGCTGGCAGCCGGGGTTTCGCGTATGTGCGGCCGCGCGCCCACCGGACGCCGCCTCATGTCCTTGATCGCGGAATGTTCACGGAACGGCTTCCGCGCCGTCCGCCCGAGGGTAAGGCCGCGAACGGAGGAGCCCCGGCGAATTCACCGGGGCTCCAGGCCGGCCGGCCGGCGCGGCGTCGACCTTGTCGAACCGTCGTTCGTCGTGGCCGTCGAGACCGTGGGCACAGACCCGTTCGGGGCGGCGAAGACCCGACCGCAGATCACTCCCAGCGTCATCGGGGTCAATGCAGGGTGTCGGCGACCTTGATCATGCTGTGTTCGATGACGAATCTCTGGTTGTACAGGTAGGACTCCCAGGAGCCCGCGCACTGGTAGATGAGGGCGCGGGCGCCGTTGTTGCGGGTCGGAGTGATGTCCAGGCACATCGGCCTGGTGGTGCCCAGGGTGTCGGCGACCATGATCTGGCCGTGTTCGATGACGAACTTCTGGTTGGGATGTACGGGGTTCAGGCACTGCCAGAGACGGGCGGCGTCGCCGTTGTTGCGCGTATTGCCGGTGTCCAGGCACATCGGCTTGTTGGTGCCGACGGTGTCGGCGACCTTGATCTGGCCCCCGTCGATGACGAACTGCTGGTTGGGCGTGAAGGAATCCCCGGGGACCGCGCACTGCCAGATTTGGACGGGGTCGCCGTTGTTGCGGGTGTTGCCGGCATCCAGGCACATGGTCGGCCCGGTGGCGTAGGCGGTACCCGGCGACAGGGTCAGTGGCGCGGCCGCTGAGGCGAGCACGGTGCCGAGCGCCACGCCGGCCCCTTTCGCCACCGTGCGGAATGTCGTGATTCGGTCCTTGCGCAACATAAGTCTTCCTTTCCGCGGCAAGCCCATGACGGAAAGTGATGTTCGGTCGGGCAGCGCGGTCTTCCCCGTCCGCCACGCCGCCCTCGCCTTGATCAAGTCCGACCCGGGCAGCGGGCTTGACGTGATCGGACTCGGTTTTACCGGCCGCAGGTGCGGTTGGGCCTTGTCGTCAAGGCGGCGGCGCGAGCGCACAAGTCTCGGGAAACGATTTTGGCGTGGCCCGATTCGCCCCGCTTCACCCTGTCCCTTAGGTGGGGCGCCCGGCGTTCACCGAGTCTTTTGCGCGGCGTATGCGAGGGTGATTCGCCCGGTCCTAACCGGTCAGCACCGATTGGACGGATTTCGTCGCCACGTCGGCGGCGTCGTGCGGCGCCAGGTGTCCGGCGCGCACCTGGTCGGGTGCTAGCCGCCAGGCTGCCGACGCGGCCCGCGTCGGGCGGCCGGCCCCGGCTCGACGTCCTCGGGGCGATCCTGGTGACGTCCTCGACCGCGTCATTGATCTACGCCCTCATCGCCTCCGGTGAGCGATGGCGGCTCACCGCGCTGACGGCCCCGCTCGTCCTGACGGCCGCCGTCGGCTATGCGCTGTTCGTGCTGCGGCAGCGGCGGGTCCGGTCACCACTGATGGACGTCCGGCTGCTGGCCCGGCGACCCGTGGCCACCGGCGCGATGCGGACCGGACCGCTGTTCCTGCCCGTGGCGCCGGCGACGATGCTCGGGGCCGACCTGACCGGTCGCGCGGTCGGCCGCTCGGGTGCACGTGGGCCGGCCATCGCGGGTCTGGCCGTGGCGGCGATCGGTATGGCCGTCCCGGCGGCGTCGACGCATCCGGTCAGCGTCGTGGTCTGGGTGGCCAACGCGGCAGCGGGCACCGGCGCGATGTACGTCATCGCCTCGGCGACGGCGCCCGGCCAGGTGGAGCCCCATGAGGCGGGAATCGCATCCGGCATCGTGAGCACGCTCCACGAGTTCGGCGCCTCCTTCGGCGCTGCGGTCGTGTCGAACGTCGCCGCCGCGAGCCTGGTCGGCACCACGCCGAGCGGCTTCACCAAGGGGGTTCACCGTGGCGGCGGTCGCGGCTGCGGTCGGCAGTCTCATCGCCGCGCTGATCACCCCTGGCAGGTCCCGCACCGGCGAATGATCGGTCGAGTCCGCGACCGCAACGGATCAAGGTCACGAGTGGCTGGGGTTGCGCCTTGTCGAAGGCGGCGGTGCGAGCGCGAAAGTCTCGGGAAACGACCCGAGCGAGGCCCGGCCTGTCCCGCTTCGTCCCTTCTCGCGGGCGAGGGCCGTGGCGTTCACCGAGTCTTCTGCACGGCAAGAGTGTGCGCCGTACTCGTAGGCTGAAGCGCGATCAGGGGCGGAGCCGAGACGGGACGGGTCGGGATGCCGGAACAGGTGGTGACCTCGGCACTCGCGGTGATTCCGGGGCCGGGCGAGACGGTGACCTTCGTTCGGCAGGAACGCGGCCCGTACGCGGGCTTCTGGCTGCTGCCGGGCGGCAAAGCGGAGTTCGGCGAGCCCATCCCCGAGGCGGCTCGGCGCGAGGCCCTCGAGGAGTCCGGTTGCCGCGTCACGGATCTGTCGCTGACCGGAGCGTACGAGATCCTCGGGCCGGACCATCACTTCGTGATCTGGGCCTATCGCAGCAAGCACGTCCTCCAGGTGCCGAAGGACTTTCAGGGGCATCACGTCACCGGCGTCCAGCAGGTGACGTGGAACGCCGTCGAACCGCACCCGACCGACATGCCGATCCTCAACGACGCGGGGGCCGCGGCCTATCCCCGGGAGTTGATCGATCGCCGGATGCGCCGTGTCGGCATCGTGATGACGAACCTGCTGAACGGAGAGATGTTCGGAGCCGCCGCCGAACCGCGGTAGCGCGTTCACCAGGCGCCGGAGTCATCCCTTCGCGGCAGGAAGGGAACCTGGTCCGCCGGCCACGGTTCGGCCGGACCCCATCGGGACGTCAGCGCCGGGAGCGGCGGGGGCAGGCCTTCGCCCGGGCCAGCAGGGTGCGCAGCTGCAGCACGGCATGGGCCGGGTTCTGCGGCGGGGTCGAGAAGGGCAGGCGTACGTCGCGGTAACCGCCCTGCCGGCGAAGGCGCAGGACGACGCCGTAGCGGTCCAGCCGCAGCGGGTCGACGCGGGTCACGCCGAGCAGGAGCCGGCGGTCGACCAGCTGGGCCAGCAGCTCGACGGCGTCCCCGTGGGCGCCGGCGAGGTGGGTGAGCAGCTCCGCCTCGGTCGCCGCGAGCGGATCGGGCTCGACGGCGGCCAGTTCGTCCACTTCCAGCTCGAACCACCGCCCCTCGTGCTCGAGTTCGGCGGTCACCGTTTCGAAGCACAGGCCCTCCGCGCTCGCGCCCTGGCGGTCGAAGCTCAGCCAGCCGCCCAGCCGGACGCGGGCGCGGACACGGTCGGGCACCGGCACCGGGGCGATGTCCGTGAACTCCAGCGAGGCCGCGAGGTCGCCGCCCGGCGCCCGGGCCACCTCCGCGCCCACGTGGCTGCCGGCCGGGACCGTCAGCAGCAGACGGCCGGTCCCCTCCAGTGAGTGCAGGCCGACGAGGTCGACCCGGTGCACCTCGGTGTTCAGGGTCAGGGACCGGGCCGCCACGAGTGCGGAGCGGACGAGCTCGGCGGGGGTCGGTTCTGCGATCGACGCCGTGGGGTGATCGGTGGCGGACATCCAACCTCCTTAAGTAAGGTAAGCCTAACCTTAGTCATGGAGAGGAAGTTCGTGAACAGCTCGCGCCCGAAAGCCAAACGCTCACGCGCCCTGGGGATCCCGCTCACGCCCAAGTGCGTCCGCTACTTCGAACGCCGCCCGTACCCGCCCGGTCCGCACGGGCGGGCACGCAAGCAGACGTCGGACTACAAGACGCGCCTGCTGGAGAAGCAGCGGCTGCGCGCCCAGTACAACGTGAGCGAGAAGCAGCTGCGCCGCGCCTTCGAACGGTCCGCGCGCGGCGAGGGCCGGACCGGCGACACGCTGCTGGCCGACCTGGAGACGCGACTGGACGCCCTGGTGCTGCGGGCCGGGTTCGCCCGCACGATCTACCAGGCCCGGCAGTTCGTCTCCCACCGGCACATCCTGGTGGACGGCGCGCGGGTCAATGTCCCCTCCTACCGCGTACGGCCGGGGTCGGTGATCAGCGTGGCCGACCGCAGCCGGACGATGCCGCCCTTCCTCGAGGCCGCGGCCGGCGGGCACGCGCCGGAGCGCGTCCCGGAGTACCTGCGGGCCGACCACACCGACCTGGTGGCGCACCTCGTACGACTGCCGCAGCGGCACGAGATCCCGATCCGGTGCGACGTCCAACTCGTGGTCGAGTACTACTCACGCTGACGGACCCGCGCCGAATGCTCGGCGAAGCACCTTCAGGGGCGAGATCTCGTCCCGGTTCGCCGCGCCCACGGCGCCGTTCGCCGAGCCTTTCGCCCGCCCCCCAAGCCGCGCGACGAAGCCGTCCGGCACCGCCCTCACCCGCGACGCCGGCCGGCGTGTTCGTGGGCCGCGTACGCCCAGACGCCCGGCACCGCCCTCACCCGCGACGCCGGCCGGCGTGTTCGTGGGCCGCGTGCGCCCAGACGTCCAGCAGCCGGCCCGTGGAACCGCCGATGGGACCGACGGCGTCGGCCAGGGTTGTCGCGTCCGGAAGACGCGCCGCCTCGATCGCCGGTACCGCGTCCGCGGCGTCCTCGATCGTGGACGAGCACACCGAGAGCAGGTAGTCGGGCACGGTCAGCTTGGGATCGACGCACCCGACGACCGGGGTGCCGACGGCGGTGATCAGCGGGAACACCGTGCCGGGGATCCCGACGGCCGCCTCGGCGCGCGCCGAGGCCTCCAGCGTCGGCGCCGCGCTGATCTCGTACTGCTCCCAGAGGCCGCGGTCCTCCCGGGGGTGGAGGCCGACCAGGATCGACCTCCCCGACGCCCGCAGCCGCTCCGCGGCCGCCAGCAGCAACTCGGTGCCGGGCGCCGCGCCGCCGGTCCCGTCGGGGTGGGTCACGCTGGTGACGACCAGCACCAGTCCCGGCTCCGGCCTGCGCGTCGGCAGCGCGTCGGTCTGCGGCGAGCCGACGACGCGTACGGGACGCCGGGTTCCGAGATAACCGGCGAACGCGCGGCCCTCCGCCGGAGACGACGAGGTGATGGCGCGCAGCCGCCCTCGCAGCCGCCGGGCTCCGGGGGCCTCGGCGGGCCCGAGGTAGGCCAGCGAACTCGCGACCGCCGGCAGCCGTGGGAAACGCGCCGCGCACTCCAGCGGCCAGTCGCCCGCGCCGGTCACCACCAGCAGGTCGGCGGGCGGCGCGTCGGCCGGTGTCGCGACCGGCACAGGGTCGCCCGCCGCGATCTGCGACAGGTCCGGCACCAGTTGGGTCAGCCGGCAGCCGCGCCGCGCGGCCTCGGCCAGCAGCGGTTTGACGTGATAGGTCCCCCACGGTTCGTTCGTCGCGATCAGCACGCGGAGCGGGCGTGGCCGCGGCGCGGCCCACGCCGGGCCGCCCAGGCCGACCATCCCCGCGGCACCGACACCGGCGATGCCTCCGAGCACGGCCCGGCGCGACATCGCGGCGGCGTGTGATCGTTTTTCGTTGCTCATGCGTGGCACCGTAGGAGTCCGGCCCGGCCGGCCGGTTAACGGCCCGGGAACCAGCAGTGATCACACGGCTCTACTCACCGGGTCGCATCCGGATCAGGCCGGCGGCGCGGTCGGCGCGGCGTCTCGCCTCCTCGGCGTCGCGGCCGACGGCGATGACGTGGCCGACCAGGTCGCCCGAGGTCCGCACCGGGCCGACCGTGGCTCCGGGAGCGACGTGCACCGCGACGTCCTGGACGCCGGGCGCTTCGGCGGCCTCGCGGACCCCGGTGATCGCCTGGACCTCTCCCGGCGGCGGGTGGAGGAACGTGATCGCGGCCGCGAGGACCGCCGACTCGGGCATTCCCGCGGCGGGCGGTCGTGGTCCGGCCGCGAGCACCTCGGCGTACCGCCCGATGAAGGGCACGCAGTACGCGAAGGTCAGCAACGTGGTGATCTCATCCCCCGGGATCCGCGCGGCGCATTCGATCAGAACGGGCCCCGTGTCCCCCAGGATCCACTCGCCGTGCAGGACACCGTCGCGATAACCGGTGGCGTCGACGACGCCGCGGTCGCGACGGCGCTGGCCGCCAGCGTCCGGGAACCGGAACCGTCTCCCCGGGAGGAGCAGACGCTGGAGCTGATAGCCGCCGGGTTCACGCACGCGCAGGTGGCCCGCCGGAGGGGGATCACCAAGACGACCGTCGGCACCTACGTCGAACGCATCCGGCGCAAGCTCCAGGTCGGCAACAAGGCGGAACTCACCCAGGCCGCGCTCAGACGCCAGTTCGACGCCGACCGCCTCGTCGGTCGTCGCGGCGTGTGGCGCGACCACCACGAGAGACGCCCGGCCTGCCTCGCACGTGGTTCTCACCGCGGCGGGGCAGGCCGCGCCTCGGACCGTTGAACCCGCCCTCGGTAGGCTGGCACAGAGCAACGGACGGTGTCGGCGGGCGGTACATGCACGCGGAGGGAAAGTCGGGAACGGACGACGGGCTCGAGCAGGCCATGTCCGCCTTCCTGGAGCTGCGGCCACGTCTGTTCGGCATCGCGTACCGCATGCTCGGGAGCGTGGCCGAGGCCGAGGACATCCTCCAGGAGGTCTGGCTGCGCTGGCAGCGGACCGACCGCACCGTCGTCGTCGACCCGCCCGCCTTCCTCGCCCAGATCACCACCCGCCTGGCCATCAACGTCGCCCAGTCCGCCAGAGCGCGGCGCGAGACGTACATCGGGCCCTGGCTGCCCGAACCCGTCGACACCAGCGTCGACCCCGCCGTGGGCGCGGAACGCGGAGAGGCACTGGAGCTGGCCCTCCTATTCCTCCTGGAGAAGCTCGGCCCGACCGAACGCGCGGCGTACATCCTGCGCGAGGCCTTCGACTACCCCTACGGCGAGATCGCCCGGATCCTCCAGATCAGCGCGGTCAACACCCGCCAGATCGTCAGCCGCGCCCGCAAGCGCCTGTCCGCCGAGCGACGCGGCCCCGTCGACAGCGCCCAGCACCGGCGGCTCCTCGACGCGTTCCTCGCCGCCGCCCGGGCGGGCGACGTCGCCGCCCTCGAGGACCTCTTCGCCACGGACGTCGTCAGCTACACCGACGGTAACGGCATCCGGGGCGCGTCGAGATTCCCCGTGGCCGGCCGCACCCGCGTGGCCAAGTTCATCGTCGCCTTCGGTCCGCGTTTCTGGCCGGGCGCGAACCTGGAATGGGTGCGGACGAACGGGCGCCCGGGCGTTCTGATCTCCCGGGACGGCACCGCCGTCGCACTGCTGAGCATCGAGGCCCTGCCCCAGGGCATCACCACGCTGCTGTGGGTGATGAACCCGGCGAAGCTCGAGGCGTTCGCACGCTCGCGAGGCCGCGTGAGCACCCGCGACATCGTGCCGGAGGATCCTCCCCGACCCTGAAGCATGGCGCATCATCCAGTGCCGACGCCGAAGCACTGTGCGAAGGTCCATGGCAGGGTGAGCCGGCACCGGGGTTGACTGACGCCCATGAATTCGACGAGGCGTCGTACCGTGGTGCCCGCCCGAGACGCACGCGCGGTCCGGCTCGCGGCCGGTGACCGGGTCCGTGTGGTCGACCTCGAGGGCCGGCAGGTGGGCGACGTGTTCTGCTTCGCCGCCGAGGACCCGTCCGAGCACCTCAGTGCCGCGCACACCCGGACCCAGCTCGGCCGGCTGTTCCCGGCGCTGCGGGAGTCGTTCGTCACCGACCGGCGGCGGCCGATCCTGACGCTGGTGGACGACACCTCCCCCGGTGTGCACGACATGCTCATCGCCGCCTGCGATCCGGCGCGCTACCGGGCCCTCGGCGTCGAGGGCCGGCACGCCTCATGCGCGGAGAACCTGCACCGTGCCCTCGGGGAGGTGGGCCTGCGGACCTCCGTCGTTCCCCAGCCGGTCAACGTCTTCATGCGGATCTCGATCGAGGAGGACGGCGGTCTGACCTGGCTGCCCGCGCTGAGCCGGCCAGGAGACGGCGTGACCTTCGAGGCGGCGATGGACTGCGTGCTGGTGGTCTCCGCCTGCCCGCAGGACGTCGTCGGCATCAACGGGGGGAACGAGCCGACGGCGCTGGCCCTCGACCTGTTGCCCGCCCATGAGTTCGCCGAGCGGGTCCCCGCTCTTCATGACACAGGAGACAAGCAGTGACCATCATCGACTCCGGAGCCGCCCACCCGGCTCTGAAACCCCTGCACGCCGCCGGGCTGGACCTGCGGAACCGGCTCGCGGTCGCGCCGATGACCCGCGTGTCGGCCGCGCCCGACGGCACGCCGACCCGGCAGATGGCCGAGTACTACGCCGCGTTCGCCCGCGGCGGCTTCGGCCTCGTGATCACGGAGGGCACCTACACCGACGACCGGTACAGCCAGGGGTACTTCAACCAGCCGGGCATCGTGACCGACGGGCACGTCGCGGCGTGGCGGGAGGTCACCGAGCGGGTGCACGCGGCCGGGGCGGTCACCGTGCAGCAGTTGATGCACGCCGGAGCGCTGTCTCAGGGCAACCCGCACCGGCCGGAGACCATCGGCCCGTCGGCGGTCGCGCCACTGCGCGAGATGATGCCGGAGTACGGCGGGAGCGGGCCGTGGCCCGTCCCCCGCGAGATGACCGCCGACGACATCGACGAGGTCGTGGCCGGGTTCGCCGCCGCCGCCGGGAACTCCCTGCGCGCCGGGTTCGACGGGGTGGAGGTCCACGCCGCCAACGGCTACCTGCTCGACCAGTTCATCACCGACTACACCAACCGCCGGACCGACGGCTACGGTGGCGCGCCGGCCGATCGACTGCGGCTCACCGCCGAGGTCGTCGCGGCGATCCGCACCGTCCTCGGCCCGGACGCGGTCATCGGCGTGCGCCTGTCCCAGGGCAAGGTGAACGACTTCACCTACCGCTGGCCCGGCGGCGCGCGCGACGCCGAGCTGATCTTCGGTGCGCTCGCCGAGGCCGGGGCGTCGTACCTGCACGTCGCGAGCGAGGGGCGCGCCTGGGTCGAGAGCGCCACGCTCGACGGCGGGGCCACCATCACCGCGCTCGCGCGCGAGGTGACCGGCCTCCCCGTCATCGCCAACGGCGGCATGCACGACCCCGCCCAGGCCGCGGAGGTGCTCGAGGACGGGCACGCCGACCTGCTGTCCATCGGGCACGGCGCCCTGGCCAATCCCGACCTGCCCCGGCGGCTGGAGAGCGGAGCCGCGCTGGCAGAATTCGACCGCCGGCTGCTGGAGCCGATGGCGACGCTGGACAACGCCGAGCACCGCCGCCGCGAGCGGACCGGCGCGGCGTCGTGAGTCCGGCTCCGGCCGGAGTGGACGGGGATGACGTGATGGACGAGGCGGGCTGGCGGGCCGGGGCCCGGTGCGTGTTCACGCTGACGTTCGACGTGGACGCCGAGGCGGCCGTCCTCGCGCACGGACGGCGGTTCGCCGGCCACGCGATGACGATGTCGCACCAGGCGTACGGCCCGGAGGTCGGCGTGCCACGGCTGCTGGAACTGCTGGCCGACCTCGGCGTGCCGGCGACGTTCTTCGTGCCGGGCTGGGTCGCCGAGCGGCGGCCCGGCCTGGCGGCCGCCATCGCGGCGGCCGGGCACGAGGTCGCCCATCACTCCTACAGTCACCGTCCGCCCACCGGGATGAGCGCGGCCGAGGAACGGGCCGACTTCGAGCGGGCGCTGGAGGTCTTCGCCGACCAGGGCATCGAGATCGCCGGGCACCGCGCCGCAGGGTGGGAGGCGACGTGGCGCACCCCGGAACTGGTCGCCGAGCACGGGCTGCGGTACGACTCCTCGCTGATGGGCGATGACCGTCCGTACCTGCTGACGACGTCCGGCGCCGACGTCGTGGAGCTGCCCGTGCACTGGTCGCTGGATGACTGGGAGCAGTACGCCTTCCTGCCCGACCCGCACGTCGGCTCGGTCATCGAGTCCCCGGCGAAGGCGCTGGAGATGTGGCGGGCGGAGTTGGACGCCATGCGGCACTACGGTTGCCTGTTCAACCTCACCAACCACCCGTTCCTGACCGGCCGGCCCGGCCGGGCCGTCGCGCTGCGCACGCTGGTGGAGTACGCGCTGGAGTGCGGCGACGTCCGGTTCGACCGGTGCCGGGACGTCGCCGAGCGCGTTCGCGCGGACCGGACGCTGCCCCGCCGCGGCCCGGAGCCGCCTGTCGTCGACCCGGCGGTCTACCCGGTCGACTGACTCCGGATCCAGGCCGGGCGGCGGGGCCGTCACCGTGGCCCTTCACCCGGCGCCCTCGCCATGGCCCCTTCACCCGGGGCCCTCGCCATGGCCCTTCACCCGGGGCCCTCGCCGTGACCCTTCACCCGGGGCCCTCGCCGTGACCCTTCACCCGGGGCCCTCGCCGTGACCCTTCACACGGGGCCCTCGTCGCGGCCGTCCGCGCCCGGGGCCTTCGTCGCGGCCGTTCGCCCCGGTCAGGGGAGCTGCCGGAGCGTGTCGGCCCGTAGGGCGAGGAACAGGTCGACCAGGTCCTCGGTCCGGTTGACGTCCCGGCCGGTCAGCTCGGCGATCCGCGCCATGCGGTTCCGCAGCGTGTTGACGTGCACGTGCAGCGCCGCGGCGGTGGCCGCCCAGTGGCAGTCGTTGTCCAGGAACGCTCGCAGACTGGTCTCCAGCCCCCCGCCGCGCGCGCCGTCGTGGGCCCGCAGCGGGCCCAACACGGCCGAGGAGAAACGCCGCAGCGTCTCAGGGTCGTGCCGGCCGAGCAGCAGCAGGTGGGTGTTGAGGTCGGCGTACGCCATCACCGGCGGGCCGCCGCCGCTGCGGCGGCGGAGTACGCGGCATGCCTCCCGCGCCTCCAGCACCGGACGGCGCAGTCCGGCCGCGTCCGGGACGGTCCCACCGAGCCCGGCGACCAGGCGGCGGTCGCCGAACCGCGGCGCCAGGTCGGTCACCAGCCGCCGGGCGAGAGCGGCGAACTCCGCCTCCGCCCCGCGCCAGGACACGATGACGACGACGTCCTGGCTGGCGGCCGCGGTCACGACGGGGACGCCCTGGGTCAGGAAGAACCCGGTCACCGCGTCGCCCAGGCCGGTCGCGCCGGGGCCGTCGTCGTCGGCGAACGCCAGCGCGCACACCGCGAGCGGGTGGCTCGCGTCGATCCCGAACGCCCGCAGGCGACCTGGCAGCTCCGCCTGCCGTCCCGGCCCGGACAGCACCATGTCGAGCAGCTCGCCCGCGAACCGCATTTCGATCGCGTGCACGGCCTGCCGTTTGGCGACCTCGAGGCTGAGGAACGACGCCGCCTGCCCCATGGCGTCCTGCTCGGCCGGGCTCAGCTCGGCCATCGGGCGCAGGCACACCAGGCCCGCGTCCACCTCGCCGAGCGCCGCGATCAGGAAGATCGACGCGCACCCGTCCGAGCCGAGGTCGAGTTCCAGCGGCGGCGGGCGCCGGGCCAGGGCCTCGGCGACGAGACGCGCCTGCCCGGAGTCCAGGTCGGCGCCGGCCGCCGCGACGACCCTCGCCGTACGGTCGATCACGACCAGCGGCAGGTCGTGGTCGCGGCGCAGCACCCGCAGGATGCCGGACGCGCCGGCTCCCCGCGCCATCACGTCGGTGAGCGCGTCGCTCCGCCGGACGCGCCCCAGCAGCTCCCGCTGGCGCTCCTCGGCGTACGCGGTGGCCATGGCGTGGGAGAGGGCGGTGAACGGAACGTCCTTCGACAACTCGACGAGCGGGAGGCCCGCCCGGCGGCAGGCGGCGACCAGCTCCGCCGGGACCCGGCGGACGCTCTCCCGCAGGCCGAACACGACCCCGCCCGCACCCGCGTCCGCGACGCGCGCCACGAACGCCTCGGCGTCCTCGGGGCCGGCGCACCACAGGCCGTTCGTCAGGACCAGCTCCCGTTCCCGCAGGTAGGGCGACGGATCGGGCAGCTCGGTGGTGTGCACCCAGCGCATCTCGGCGTCCAGCGCACCGGCGGCACCGGGCTCCAGCACCCGCAGTTTCAGGGTGGGGTCGGCGACCAGCCGCCGGATCGTGACCATCCCTGGAAGTTAACACAGTGTCCAGCGGACGAGAGTGGATGTTCATCCACTCTTCAGCGGGCTGACCTGCGTGCTTTCGTAACCCCACGAGAGCACGCCGCGCGGCATCATCGAGGCGCGGCCCGAGGAGGTTCCCATGTCCGCCGAAACCATCGCCTCCGGGCACGCGGAGCCGGGGCGCTTCGACGCGCACGGCATCGAGCCGATCCCCGAGCACGGCCGGGACTCGACACCGCTGGAACAGTTCTGGATCTGGGCGGGCGCGAACATCGCGCCGATCAACTGGGTGCTCGGCGCGCTCGGCGTCACGCTGGGGCTGACCGTGGTGGAGACCCTGGTCGTCGTCGCGGTCGGCAACCTCGTCGGCTGCGCGGCGTTCGGGTTGTTCAACCTGATGGGGCAGCGCACTGGCGTCAACCAGATGCTGCTCGGCCGCGCGACGTTCGGCCGCCACGGCGCCGCCGTTCCCGGCCTGATCCAGGGACTGCTCGCGATGGGCTGGGTCGGGGTGAACACCTGGGTGGTCCTCGACCTGGTGCTGGGCATCCTCGCGCGCCTCGGTGTGCACGGCGGCTCCGGCACGAAGTACCTGATCGGCGGCCTGATCATGGCGGCGCAGCTGGGCCTGGCGCTGCTGGGCTTCTACGCGATCCGCACGTTCGAGAAGTACACCGTCCCGCTGACCGTGGTGGTGATGGCGGTGATGACCGTGCTGGCCGTCGCCCGCGCGCACCCGCACTGGTCCACCCCGACGCATCCCCTCGGCGACGGAGGGAAGGCGACGGCCGTCACCCAGTTGCTGACCGCGATCGGCGTCGGCTGGGGGATCTCCTGGCTGCCCTACTCCGGCGACTACAGCCGATTCGTCCGCCGGGACGCCGGCGAGCGCACGACCGTCCTGGCCACCGCCGCCGGGGTGTACCTGCCCAGTGTGTGGCTCGCGGCGCTGGGCGCGGTGCTCGCCGGGTCCGGCGGCGGCAGCGACCCGGCCGACCTGGTCGCCCGGACGTTCGGCGTGATGGCCGTCCCGGTGCTGCTGCTGATCATGCACGGCCCGATCGCGACGAACATCCTCAACCTGTACTCCTGTTCCCTCGCGGCGCTGACCGTCGGCGTCCGCGCCGCCCGCTGGAAGGTCACGCTGTTCGCCGGCGTGATCGCTTCGGCGGTGCTCGTCGTGTTCATCCGCTCCGACAGCTTCGCCGGCGCCTTCGACAACTGGATGAGCTCGATCCTGGTGTGGATCAGCCCCTGGGCGGCGGTGGTCGTCGTCGACTTCTTCGTCCGGCACCGGGGCCGGCCGGACGTCGCCGCGCTCTACCGCGACGACCCCGGCGAGCGGGCGTTCAACCGGCCGGCGCTGGTGAGCCTCGCGCTGGGCATCGTGGCGGCGTGGAGCTGGCAGTACGGCCTGGTCCCGGTGATGCGCGGGCCGCTCGCCCGCCTGCTGGCGCACACGGACTTCTCGTGGCTGGCCGGGATCGTGGTGGCGGGCGGTCTGTACTACGCGCTCGGCCGCCGCGATCCCGCTCCCCGGCCCGCACGATGACGCGGCCGCCGCCGCGGCGTGTCTTCCCTATCGGTCGGAGGGGGTACGCCGCAGGACGAGGAGGGCGACGTCGTCCTGCATCGGTTCGCGGCCGATGAGCGCGGCCATCACCGCCGCGCAGACCTTCTCGGGAGCGTCGGGGCGCACGGCGTCGCACAGTCTGCCGATGCCGGTGTCGAGGGAGGCGCGCCGGCGCTCGACGAGCCCGTCGGTGTAAGCGCAGAACAGGCCGCCGGGAGGGATCTCCACCGTGGAGGTGTGACGCTTGGTCGCGGCATCGGCGCCGATCACCAGGTCGTGGCTGAGCCGCGGTTCCAGGGAGATGGTCGGCTCCCCCGGGCGGGCGAGCACCGGGGGCAGGTGACCGGCCGAGGACACCCGCACCCGCGCCAGATCCGGGTCGCAGACCGCGTACAGGACGGTCGCCATGGCGCCCGGCTCGAAGTGCTGCATCTTGTAGTCCAGCTTGCGCAGCACTTCGGCCGGGTCGTCCGTCTCGAGGGCGTAGGAGCGGAGGGCGCTGCGCATCCGGCCCATGATGACCGCCGCCTTCAGCCCATGGCCGGCGACGTCTCCCATCACCACGCCCAGTTCGCCGGACGGCAGCTCGAAGACGTCATACCAGTCACCGCCCACGCTCGCCCGGCCCGGACTGTACCGCGCGGCCATCTCGACCCCTTCGAGGTCCGGCAGCGCGGTCGGGACCAGGCTGCGCTGCAGCTCGCGGGCCGCCGTCCGCTCGGTCTCGGACAGCAGTGACCGTGCCGCCAGCGCGATGCGGTCGGCCGCCATCCGCAGGAACGTGACCTCCTCGTCGGTGAACCGGTGGGGACGCATGGTCCCCACGTGCAGGACGCCCAGCGGCGCGCCGTCGCTCACCAGCGGAACGCCGAGCAGCGACTGCAGTCCCCTGTCCGCGAGAAGCGGGTTGACGATGTCCGCCGTACGGACGTCCTCGATGATCGACGGCTCCAGGCTCGCGGCGACGCGTCCGGCGAAGCCCTTCCCCACCGGCACCCTGACGGCCTGGTAGACCTCCTCCTCGATGCCCTGGGCGGCGGTCGCGACGAGGTGCCGGCCGGAATGGTCGAGCAGCAGGACGACCGCGGTGTCGACCTTGAGGATCTCCCGCACCCGAGCCAGCAACTCGTCCAGAACGTCGTCGACGCTCATATGCGCGAGCGCCGCGTCGGTGATCGCCCGGAGATGGGCGAGCTCGACCTCGGCGGCGGCCGGCGGGGCTTCAGGGCGGGGGGCCATGCCGTCAGGGTAGTCGCGGCCACCGCCCGGAACGGACCGGCCTGGACGGGGTCCGGCTGCCGGGACCGGTCTCCGGTTCCGTACTCGCCGTGCGGCCCGACCTGCGACGACGGATTCGCCGTGCCGTGCGTTTCACCGTCCGTAGCCGGGGCAGTGGGCTAGGTACGCCGTCGCGCGAGCGACTTCCGAGGTACCGGGATGAACCGATCCGACGATCTGTGCCACGTCCTGACAGAGGACCATCACGAGCTGCGGCAGCTCCTCATCGAGCTGAACCATCTGAGCGCGTCCGAACCTTTGTGGCGATCGTTGGCCGACCTGCTGATCGCCGAGATGACCCGGCACTCGGTCGCCAAGGAGTCCTACCTGTATCCAGCGGTCCGCGAGCGCGTGCCCGGGGGGCGTCGGCTCGTCGATGAGTACCTCGCCGAGCACGAGAAGCTCGAGCGGATGGGGAAGATCCTGGAAAGGCACGATCTCCCCGGCGCGGAGCTCTCCCAGCTCCTGGCACGGTTGGACATCGAGATACGCGCTCACATTCGGGCGGAGGAGGAAGAGCTGTTCCCGATGCTGATCGAGCACTTCGGCGCGGAGGAGCTCGCCGCCCTCGGGCGGAAGGCCGCGGCGGCGAAGGCGGAGGCGGAGGCGTCGATCCGGCAACGCCTGCCGGACCGTCCCGTGCTGAACGTGATCATCGCCACCGGTGCGGGGCTGGTCGAACGGGTCCGTGGCCATCTGCGCGGCCGGGCGTGTCCGCGCTGACCGGTTCGCCGCGCGGTGGCCGCCGCCCCGGGCCGCCGACGGCGCACGGCCGTGACCCACGCGCGGAGGCGTCGGTCACGGCCGTGGATCGCGGTACGGCTCGGGTCGGGGTCAGCCCTTCGGCCGGAGCCGGACGACCTGCGGATCGTGGTCGCTGGTCTGGCCGGCGAACTCCGCGTTGATGTGCACCACGTCGTAGTCGGCGCCGCCGCTCACGCGCGGGCTGGTCAGGATGTGGTCCAGCACCTGTGAGTTGCCGTCGTAGACGTAGCTGTACCGCTCCGCGAGCGGCAGGTCGGCGATCAGGTCGTGCAGCACGCCGCCGGCGGTCAGCGTCTGCAGCGCCGGGGAGAACTGGTAGTCGTTGAAATCGCCCACGACCACCACGTTCGCCTTGCGGTCGGCCTTCAGCAGGTCCTCGAGGAACCCGTGCACCACCGTGGCCTGCTGCTTCCGCTGGACCTCGGACGACCGGGCGGGCGGCTGGAACCGGCTGTGCAGGCTCTGGTCCCCGCCCTTGGAGTTGAAGTGGTCGGCGACCACGATCACCCGGTGCCCGTGGAACTCGAACATGCCGGCCAGGGGCTTGCGGCTGCTGGTCCAGGCCGCGTTCCCCGGGTCGACGCGCCCGGGCGACACCGACAGCCCGGCCTTGCCGTGGTCCTTGACGACCTGGACCGCGGTGGTCGAGTTCCCGCCGGGGCGGTCGATGAAGGACACCCGGTCCGGATTGAACAGGAACGCCACCCGGATGTTGCCGCCCGGCTGGCCGCCGTCGGCGTCGTTGACCGGGTCGATCTCCCGCCACTGGTAACGGGGACCGCCCGCGGCGACGACCGCGTCGACGAACTTGCGCAGCGTGACGTCCGCCGCGACCGTGCCGTCGTCGACCGCGCCGCTGTTGTCCTGGATCTCCTCCAGCGCGACGATGTCGGGCGTCGCCAGGTTGTGCACCACTCCGTTGGCCAGCCGGTCGAACTTGGACTGGGCGTCGCTCGGCGCGAGGTTCTCCACGTTGTACGTGGCGACCGCGAGTTCCTTGTTCTTCTGCTTGCGCGTCACCTCGGGCGTCAGGCCGCCGTCGTGCAGCGTGCCCAGGCTCGTGGCCTGCAGCTCGTACCCGCCGTAGCTGACGTAGTCCAGCGGGCCCTCGGTCGTACCGGTCAGCACGTCACCGACGTTCGCCTGCGGGAAAGGGTGCTCCGAGCCGGGGATCAGCGTGGTGACCTCGAGCCGGCCGCTGTTCGGGTCGGCGTAGGAGGAGTAGATCACCCCGCCGTGCGCGCTGCGGTGGTCCGCCGGCCGGGTCGTGACCCACAGCTCGTCGTACTCGTTGGCCGGTGCGATCACCGGCGCGTCCTCGACCCGTACGCGCATGCCCTCCAGCGACTCGAACAGGTCCAGCGCGTACGTGGACGGCTGCAGCGCCGACGCCTCGATGCTGCCGCCGGCGGCGTCCGGCGCGTACGCGGAGGGAACGGTGTCCGGGCCGAGCGCGAACGCGGCCGGCAGCGCGTTCCCCGAAGAGAGGACGGTCCACTTCGGCTTGGTCAGCTCGGTGACGGACTGGTTGCCGCTCACGGCACCGCCCGGGTAGTACTCGCTGACCGTGCCGGAGACCAGCACCGAGTCACCCGGCCGCGCGGCCGGCGTGCTGGATCCGGTGAAGACGAAGAGGCCCTCGCTCGTACGGGGGTCGTCGTCCGGCTGCGGGTCCTGGAACCAGAACCCGCGCGACGAGCCGGTCGCCCGGACTCCGGTGACGATCCCCGGGACGTTCGTGACGGACTTCGCGCTGTCCGGGGAGATCCGCGTCGTGCCCTGGATGTCGTGGATCCGTACGCTGCCCGGCGTCGGCGTCTCGGTGGGGGTGGGCGTCGGGGTCGGCGTCGGATCGCCGGACCCTCCGCCACTGCCGGTGGGCGTCGGCGCGGCCGCGGTGAAGTCGGCCCCGTTGTCGTCGGTGTCCGCGAGACCGGCCCCGCGGTTCACGGAGGTCGTGTTGGTCGCGGCCGGGGCGGAGGTTCCCTCGCGCACCAGGGCACCGCCGAAGCCGACCAGGTCGCGGACCCGCGAGTCGGCCGCGCAGTCGGCGGCGGTCAGGCAGGTGAGAGGGTCGGAGCCGGTGACCAGGGCGACGGTGCCCGCCGTCGCGGACATGCTGATCGTGCCGGTGGCGTCCGGCGTGGGCAGGGCGACCGTGCCGCCGCTGCCCTTCGCCTCGGCGACCAGGTAACGCGAACCGGCGGCGATGCCGCCGGTCAGCTTCGTCACCTGCCACTTGGAGGTCGGCCCGGGCGAGGCGGACAGGTACTGCACGCTCCAGCCGTCCACGGACACCGGCTGGGAACCGCGGTTGGCCAACTCGACGAAGTCCTGGGTGAGGGTCGCGCCGGAGTTACCGCCGCCCCCGTACACCTCGGCGATCAGCGCGTCGGACGAGGGGGCGGCACCGGCGACCCGTGGGATGACCAGGGCGCCGAACGCCAGCGTGGCGGCCACTGCGCCGAGCACGCCCACGTGGCGAAGAGGGACAGAAGACACCTCGGTCCTCTCGGAGAAGAAAGGTCGGACGCAGGCATCCTCGCGGTGGTCAATTAAGAGAGGCAGGCGACTTGGTCACGTCTGGATTGCGTAATGATGTGCGCTTTGCCCTCCTCGAGGAACGCAGGGGCTCCGCGGAGCCCCTCTTGAGGTGCCGCCGACGGCCATCGCCGCGCTCCACGACCGCCGCGTCTCCGCGGCGGGCCGCGCCCCGCCGGACCCGGGGCGGGCCGCTCTCCGCAGGACGGCACAATGTTCTCTTCGAGGAACGGTCGACAAGAAGGGATCGCGCATGGAATGCCCGGCGTGCGGGACCGGTGTGCCCTCAGGCCGGTCCGCCTGCCCGCGGTGCGGAACGCCTCTCCCGTCGGCGGGAGAACGCTTCGGCCCGGCCCCGTACTCCACCGATGGAGCGCCGCAGGGTCCCCAGGCCGGGTCGTCCAACCCGGGGACCGAGCCGCTCCCCATTCCGGCGTGGGACGCGGACGAGGAGCGGCCCTGGAACGCGCCGCCGGACCTCCCGCCGCCCGCCGGCGCGGATGGGATGCCGCCCGACTCCGGCAACGCCACGCAGATCCTGGGCCCGCCGGGCGCGGACCCGATGCCGCCCGAGCCGCCCCCCGCCCCCTGGAACCTCGGCACCCCGGCGGCGGATCCGATGCCGCCCTCCACCGGCTGGGGCCCCGGCGCTCCGGCGGACCCCATGCCGCCCGCCACCCCCTGGAACCTCGGCGCTCCGGCGGCGGACCCGATGCCGCCCGAGCCGCCCGCGACCGGCTGGAACCCCGGTCCGCCGGGGGCGGGCCCGGCGCCGTTCGAGTCTCCCCCGGCCCCCTGGAGCCCCGGTCCTACGGGGGCCGGTCCTACGGGGGCCGGTCCGACGCCGCACAAGTCGCCCGTCGGACAGGCCGCCGGACAGCCCTTCGGCGGTCCGGCACCGGGCCTCGCCTCGCCCGGATACCAGCCGAACGGCTGGGACCAGGGCATTCCACCGGCCGCCGGGGAGACCACGGGGGCACCGAGCGACGCCGACAGGAAGAAGAAGCGGACGATACTGCTGGCCGGTGGGATCGCCGCGGCGGTCGTGGTCGTCGGCGGTCTCGTCTACGCCCTGACCCAGGGATCCTCGGGAGGCGGGACGCCGACCTCCCACCAGTCGACGGCGAACACCGACACGGCCGCGCAGCAGGCCGCCGCCGTCGACAAGATCCTGGGATCCGGTCAGGCGGCCCGCGGGCACCTGCCGTCCCGCCTGCGGACGTGCGACGACGTCTCGGCGGGCGTCGCCGGATTCCAGCAGGTCGTACGGGACCGGCAGCAGGAGGTCGCCCGGACGAAGGCGCTCAAGGTCGACCGGCTGCCGAACGGCTCCCGTCTCCGCCAATCGATGCTCATGGCCTACCAGAACTCGCTCGAGGCCGATCAGGCGTACCTCGGGTGGGCGCGGAACGTCCGGGCACGGAACTGCGGCGGCAGGATCGCCCCCCTGGTGGCGCCGTACCATGACGCTCTGACCGCCAACGACAAGGCCGGCCCCGCCAAGCGCAGGGTGGTCGCGCTGTGGAAGCCCATCGCCTCCGCCCACGGCCTGCCCGCCTACGCGTGGAACCGCCTCTGACCGGCCGTCCCACGGACGCGAAGAGTCCCGGGCATCGGGAGCCTGATGATGCCCGGGACTCGGTGGTCAGGGCCCGGTGGACCATGACCGGCGACTCGCCGACCTATCGGTCGAAGATCGCGATCTTGTGATGCCGCGACGGCAGGTAGGCCATCCGGAAGGCGGCCGTGCCGAGGTTGATCGGCGTTCCGCAACTGAACGTCGGGTTGACCGTGCAGGCGGACTCGATGACCTGGTTGTTGGTGCCGCGGACGGTCACGTGCACGTTATTGCCCTGCGTCGTCACCGTGACGCAGTTCGGGACGACTGCCGGGAACGGGCCGGTGAACACAGAGGTGAAGTTCTGGAAGGTACCGGGCGTGGGCGTCGGCGTCAGCGTGACCGCCTGGATGAAGACCTGCCCGTTCTGTGTCAGAGCGACGAACTTCGTGTTGCCCTGGACCGTCGAGTCGATGCAGGCGGTGGCGCCCGTCGGTCCGGTCGCACCCGTCGGACCGGTCGCACCCGTCGGACCCGTCGGACCGGTCGCACCCGTCGGACCCGTCGGACCGGTCGCACCCGTCGGACCCGTCGGACCGGTCGCACCCGTCGGACCCGTCGGGCCAGTCGGACCCGTCGGACCGGTCGCACCCGTCGGGCCCGTGGGACCCGTCGCACCGGTCCGACCCATCGGACCCGTGGGACCCGTGAGACCCGTCGCACCGGTCCGACCCATCGGACCCGTGGGACCCGTGGGACCCGTCGCACCGGTCCGACCCATCGCGCCGGTCGCGCCGGTGGGTCCGGTCGGACCCGTCGGGCCAGTGGGACCGGTGGGCCCCGTGGCGCCGCGCCTGCCCTTGTGTCCTTTCCTTCCCCGGACTCCTCGCGGACCTTCAGGTCCTTGCTCGCCTCGTGCGCCGGGCTGGTTCTCGCCGCCCTTGACTACGGCCTTCGCCCCTCCCTTCCCCGAAGCTCCGCCGAGGCTGTCCCCGAGGCTTTCCCAGCAGCTGATGTCTTGGTCTTCGCAGAAGTCGA
Organism: Actinoallomurus sp. NPDC052274; assembly: GCF_040679475.1. Classification (NCBI taxonomy): domain Bacteria; kingdom Bacillati; phylum Actinomycetota; class Actinomycetes; order Streptosporangiales; family Thermomonosporaceae; genus Actinoallomurus; species Actinoallomurus sp. NPDC052274. The sequence continues at coordinate 27,711 of NZ_JBFAUT010000003.1, read as the reverse complement.
AGGCCGAAAGGTTCGCCGGACGCAGAGCGGAGGGTCCCGGCATGATGCGCTCAGCGTCGGCCGGCACCGGCATCGCCACCACGACGCCCAAGCCGCTGACCACTGCGGCGGCTGCGAGAGGTACGACACGCGACCGCGTCCTGCCGCGAGCCGTCCCTTGTTTCCCGTAACGAGTCAATTTGGACACCTATAACGAGTCGAGAAGGCTGGATTTCGGATTGACCGAAGATTGCGCGATGTGAATACCCTGCAGCTCGCACCGCAACGCACATAATGGTTAATGATCGAGCAAGGCTCATTCCTCACGAAAAGGCGATCGTCGCCTTTGCCTTAGGCTCGTACGAATCAAGGCTTAGGCGGTACGAAACGGACGACATCGGCCTTCGCCAGGCTGCATCCGCACACTTCGCCTTCTGTGCGCCGCACACGTCAACGACAAATCAGAAATGTTCGCCGTCAGCACCCGCACGAAGCATCCATCGTCACAGGCGGCGCCAGGCGACCCAATTTCCGGAATCTGCCTCTTGATCCAAAATGGGAGCGAAATCTGGTGGAGCAGCGGGCCAACTGGACCGCGGCGGCTGGTGAGGGTCCCAGGGCACGATGACCAGCGTCAGGCCCTGCGGCAGGGTTCGAGGATTGAAGCGATCGATGGACCGCAGGTGGCTTTGAACCTGGAACGCCTGAGAGATCCAGACGCGCCAGCTCATATCCCGGTAGTCGATTCCGACGCGGTCATCGGGGCGGAGGGCGGCACCGGCCAGGTTGGTCGCGTGGTGAAGGGTGTTCGCCCAATAGCGGGTGTCCCGGCCGACGACCACGGCCACCACGGCCAGGTCCGCGGCGACGACGAGGGCGACCAGGGCGCGCCCGACTTTGCGCCCCTTGACGAGGATGAGACTCAGCAGCGACAGCAGAACGACCACCGTGACCCACCAGAACCTCAGTCGGTCCCAGCTCCACGTCAATGCGCTCATCTCCGGGAAGTCCAGGGACAGGTAGAAGGCGTGCGTGAGGCGGCCACCCGCGTGCAGCAACACCATCAGGGCACTGGCCAGCGTCAGACCAGCCGTGGCCAGCGCCGCCTTCGCGACGCCGATCCGGGTGGCGCGTACGACGAACGCGGCCCCGGCCAGGAACAACGCGGGAGCCAGGCAGCCGAGATACCGACCGTAGGCCAGGTTCGCGACGGTTCCCTCGTCCGGTGTCGCGGCCGAGGTCGCCAGCGCGATCCCGGCCGCCGTCACCAGGGTCAGCGCCGCCGTCGCCCGCGTCGGGAGCGGTGTGCTCTGGCGGAGTGCGGCCAGTGCCGCGGCCACCAAGCCGATACCGGCCAGGCCCCAGGTCGACGCGACGAGATACCAGATCTTCCCCGCCGCCAGCGCGAACGTCCAGCCCAGTCCACTCGAGGTGGTCAGCCGCTCGACCAGCAACGAGCCCAGGGGCATGGCGCCACCGGGATAGATCTCCGCACGCACCCAGGAGTTCAACGCCCAGCCGACCGCCGCTCCGGCGACCAGCGTCGCCGCGGCCACCCCCACATCGCGCCCGGGGAGCCGGCGGCGCGCGAACATGACGGCCAGCAGGCCCGCGTGCGCGATGACCACGATGAGGCCGCGGGTGTGCGCGCTGTAGCAGTAGGCGGCGAGCGCGCTCGCGGCCATCCCCCATCCCGGCCCTCTCCGGGCGATCCACGAGTGGACGCACAGCAGCCAGGTGAGCATCGCCAGCGGGAGCACCGCATCACTCATCGCGTACTGCCCGTAATAGACCACCGACGGCAGGGACGCTGTCACCATCGCCAGCAGGTAGGCCCGCCCTCGTGGAAGCCCGAGCCGGCGCAGCGCCACATGGGCGGGCGCCAGCAGAGTCGCGCCGATCAGCGCATTGATCACCAGGACGATCCGGTAGAGCGTCACCGGGTCGGCGCTGAACCAGTACGCCGGGCTGATCAGCAGCGGATAGCCGGCTTGATAGAACGTCCGCCCGGACAGGTCGCTCGACGCACCACCGGCCAGCAGCCGCGCCGCCAGTAGATACCCCCACTCATCCGGAATCAGAATTGGAGAGTCATGGAAAGCGGCCAATATGATCCGGACCGCCACCTGCGCGAGCCAGCCGCCGCACACCGCGATCGGCCACCAGCGCATCCGACTTCTGGCCCGGATCGTCGGCGCGTGCACTGATTCTTGCGGTTTGGTCCTTCCGAGCAAGCCCATGTCGTCTCCCCCGAAAAACCGACCTGTCGCATATTCCGACCCGGCCGACGACCCTGCGGCAATAGATCAACGACAAACGTTAACCGGGCCGCGTCGCATCCTCACCGACGCGACGAGGAAAACGCGTGCACGCACGAAGCAAAGAAGTCTCCGCTTGGGCCACCGCCAATGGACACGGCCCCGTGCCCTCAGCGAATCCGCAACTCCGCCCGTACGGTCGTCTCGTCGATCTCGCTGGTGCGGATGGTCACGGACAGCCGCCAGGGACCGGCCGCGGGCAGCGGCGGCCGGCTCGCCGCGAACTGGCCGGCTCCGGTGCGGGTGAGCCGTACCGGGAGCGGGCCGATGGCCGGGCGCGGCTGCGTCCAGGAGGCCGTGATCTGCGGGACGTCGCGGGCGCGCCCGTCCGGCGGACCGTGATGTCGCCGCGGTCCAGTCCTCGCGCGGCGTGCGGGAGACGGACCGTCAGCCGGCCGGAGTCGCCGCCGGACTGGAAGCCCACCGATCGGGTCACCGGGCGGGCCGCGTACGCGGCGGGCGGGGACTGCACCAGGACCGCGGTGAGCGCCAGCACGGACGCCGCGCCCGCGGTCTCGACGGCGAGCATCCGCCCCGGCCTGCGCCCGTCCGCGCCGCGCAACCGGGCCCGTACCCGCCGGGCGGCCAGGTGCACGAGGCCGAGCACCGCGACCTTCGCGGCCAGGAGCCGCCCGCACGTCGTCGTTGACACGGCCGCCGGAGTCTCCACCCGCAGCCACGCCTGGACCAGGCCGTTTCCCACCAGGACCAGGACACAGTCGGCCGCGACGCGGGAGAACCGGCCGACCGTCGCCCGCCCGGGCTCGGATGCCGGAGCAGGACCGGCAGCGCGACCAGCCCGCCCACCCACAGCGCCGCCGCCAAGAGCTGCGGGATGTCGGCCGTCATCGCGATCGCGTTATGGGCTCCCACGGCGGCGTGGCCCGGACACGTCACCGGCCGAGGGCGCGGAGCGCCGTGGGCCGGTGGTTCGACGCGGTAGTCAGGGGGTGACCCGGTCCACCGCCTCGCGTGCGCCCAGCCGCTCGATGCGCCGCCGCGCGCGCTCGATGTTCTCCGGCGTGGGGTCCCGGCCCTCGGCCATCGCCAGGTCCTCGGGGTCCACCGGCGTCTCGGAGCCCGTCCGCAGGTTGGGACGGCGCGGTTCGGCCCCCTCGCCGCGCGGTTCGGCCCCCTCGGTGCGCTCGGACATCGTCGTCTCCTCTCAGCCGTCTCCCGTGTCAGCTCTTCGAGCGGGCCTTCGCCGTCTTGCGGTCGTTGGCCTTCTCCAGCGCCTCGACGAGCTCCTTCTTGCTCATGTTCGAGCGGCCGGAGATGTCCATCCTCTTGGCGAGGTCGTACAGGTGCTCCTTGGACGCGTTCATGTCGACGCCGCCGGCACTCTTGCGCGACGTGTCGCGGCCGCCCTCGGACTGCGGATCGGACGGCCCCTTGGCGCCCTTGTTCTTCGGCTCCCAGTGGTCGCCCACCTTCTCGTGGGTGTGCTTCAGCGCGCCGTACGCGACCCGGTGCGCGCGCTCTCCTTCGCCGTACTCCTCGACGGCCGAGTCGTGGGCCTTGGCGAAGGTGCGCTGCGCCTTGGCGTCCGAACGCTTGATGGTGTCGGGCAGCTCGCTCTTCTTGGCGGTTCCCTTCTTGGTCGTCTTCGGCATCTCTCGCTCCTCCCGGTACGAAGGTCGGACGCCTTCGGCCATACCCCGAGGTACGCCGTCACACCTGCCGACGGGTCCGGTCCTCGACCGTCGCCATGCGCATCCTCCGCCCAGCCGCGTACGACCGGCCCCGCCGGGCCGCATCAGCCTGCTTTCCCCTCAAAGGCCGATGAAACGGAACCCGGTAGGCGACGGCCGCTCGGGGTAGGCCCCTCACCTGGACATCGATGGATCATCGGACGGAGGAATGACGGGTGCGGAGGCTGCGCCGGGTCGACGAGCGCGTGATGCGGGCGATGACGTCCCTGGATTGCGGGGCGCTGGACGAGGTCATGCCGCGCGCCTCGCGCGCCGCCGACCAACTGCTCGTGTGGTGGCTGATCGCCGCCGCGCTGCGGGTCGGCGGCGACCGGCGGTCACGGCGTGCCGCCGTACGCGCGGCGCTGGCGATGTCCGTGGCGGGAACGCTCGCCAACGGGGTGCGCGTCTTCGTCTTCGACCGAGAGCGTCCTCCGGCGGCACTGAGAGGCGAACGGCCGTGGCGGGTCCCCGACTCGCCGGGGTTCCCGTCGGGGCACAGCGCGGGCGCGGCGGCCTTCGCCACGGCGCTCGTGTGCGAGGCGCCGTGGCGGGTGAGCGTTCCGGTCGCGGCGCTGGCCTCCCTGGTCGCCTACTCGCGCGTCTACATCGGCGCGCACTATCCCGGGGACGTGGCGGCCGGGGCCGCCACGGGCGTCGCGGTCGCCCTGGCCCTGCGGGGCGTCCCCATCGGCGGAGACCCGTGATGGCCGATCTCCGTGTGACGGCCGCCGATGGGGTGAGAATGAGCGCATGGGCAGGGTCGCGTACGGCGCCGCACTGGTCGTCCTCACCGCCGCGACGGCGTGCGGTTCCGGCGGCGGGTCCCGCGCGGACAGCGCATCACCGGCTCCCGGCGGACCCGCCGGGGCCTCTTCCGCCCCCGTACGCGCGGCCGGGTCGTGGCCGACGTACCACGGCGCGAACGACCGGGCGGGGTTCGCCGCCGGCCTCCCCGCGCCGCGCGCGCTCGGCGACGCGTGGACGGCGAGGCTCGACGGGGCGGTGTACGGACAGCCGATCGTCGTGGACGGCACGGCGTACGTCGGCACGGAGAACGACACCGTCTACGCGCTGGACCTCGCGACGGGGCGGCAGGTCTGGCAGCGGCGCCTCGGCACGCCCATGCCCCGGTCGGCGCTCCCGTGCGGCAACATCGACCCGCTCGGCATCACGGGGACCCCGGCGTACGACCCGGGCACCCGCACGGTGTTCGTCGCCACCGAGACGACCGGTGGGCGGCACACCCTCGTCGCGCTGAACGCCGCGGACGGACGTGTGCGGTTCACGCGGGGCCTCGACGTCGTGGCCGGCCGGGACCCCACGGCGGAGCAGCAGCGCGGCGCGCTCGCGGTCGCGGGCGGCCGGGTGTACGTCCCGTTCGGCGGGCTCAACGGCGACTGCGGGAACTACGTCGGCTACGTCGCCGCCGCGCGCACCGACGGCGGAAAGGGCGTCGCGTCCTACGCGGTTCCGACCCGCCGGATGGGGGGCATGTGGGCGCCGTCCGGCCCGGCCGTCGTCCCGTCCGGCGACGTCTACGTCGCCGTCGGGAACGGCGCGAGCCTGAGCGGGGCCTACGACGGCAGCGACTCGGTGCTGCGGCTCTCCCCCGACCTTTCCCGCCGCCTGTCGTACTTCGCGCCGAAGAACTGGGGCTCGGAGAACAGCGAGGACCAGGACCTCGGCTCGACCGGCCCGCTGCCGCTGCCCGGCGACCGGGTGCTGATCGCGGGGAAGACCGGCGACATCTACTTGCTCGACGGCCGAGACCTCGGCGGCGTCGGCGGCCAGCGCGCCTCCCTGCACGGGTGCGTCTCCTTCGGCGGCATGGCCCGGAACGGATCCTCGGTCTACCTGCCCTGCGAGGAGGGCCTGCAGCGCGTGGACGTCACCGGGGGCGGCGGGCTGCGCCGCGTCTGGCGCGCGCCGGGCGACGTCAAGGGCTCACCGGTGGTCGGCGGCGGCGCGGTGTGGACCCTCGACACCGACGCCGGCGTGCTGCACGCCCTGTCGGAGTCCGATGGGCGTTCGCTCGCGGCGCGGCGGATCGGGGAGGTCAGCCGGTTCGCCTCGCCGACCCTCGCGGGGTCGCTGGTCCTCGTCCCCACGATGCGCGGCGTCACCGCCGTCAGCGTCCGCTGACGGCGCCTGCCCGGTGCGCGCCGCGATCCCGTACGCGCGAGCGCGCGGCTGATCCGTACACGCGGGCGCCTCGTGAATCCGTGCGCGCGGGCGCGTCGCGGGCCCGTACGGGCGGCGTGCTCAGCCGCGTCCGGACCGGCGGCCGAGCAGGCGCTCGATCTCCCGGCGGTCCCGCTTGGTGGGGCGCCCGGCGCCGCGTTCGCGGCGCGCGATCGGGAGCAGCGCCGCGCGTGGGGGCGGCGGCGGGCTGTGGTCGGTGTAGCACTCGACGGCGACGGGCGCGCCGACCCGTTTGCGGACGACGCGGCGCACCTCGACGACGCGCTCCCGCCCGCCCAGGCGCACCCGTACCTGGTCGCCGGGCTTCACGGCGGCGGCGGGCTTCACGCGCTCGTCGTTGACCCGGACGTGGCCCGCCCGGCAGGCGGCCGTGGCCAGGGAGCGGGTCTTCACGAGCCGCACCGACCAGATCCACACATCGACTCGTACGGTTTCCTGATCCGCCGCCATGGATCAGACCTTAGTCCAGGCCGGTGCCGTAACCGTCGTTTCGGCACCGCACCAATCGGACAAAGCGCTTCACTCGGCGACAAGCCGGGTAATCAAGCGATCATGCGCACCGCCATCTTGGACGTCGGGTCCAATGCCGCCCATCTCAAGGTCGTCGACCTCGTCCCCGGCGGGCCCGTACGTACGGTCGTCTCCGTCAAGGAGCCGACGCGGTTGGCCGGGGCGCTGCCGGCTGACGGCCGGATCGGCCGGGCGGCGGCCGACCGGGTGGTGGCGTCGGTGGCCGCGACCGCCGACGAGGCCGCGCGGATGGGGGCCGTCGAGCTGATCCCCTTCGTGACGTCCGCGATCCGCGACGCGCCCAACCGGGAGGAGGTCCTCGACCGGGTCGCCGCGGAGGCGGGTGTGGAACTGGGCTTCCTGACCGGCCCCGACGAGGCCCGGCTGACCTTCCTGGCCGTGCGCGCCTGGTACGGCTGGTCCGTCGGGCCGGTCGTGCTGGCCGACATCGGCGGCGGCTCCATGGAGATCGCCACGGGCGACGGGGCCGAGGCCGACGCCGCGCTGTCGATGCCGCTCGGCGCCGGCCGGCTGACCCGTGAGCATCTGTCCGGCGACCCGCCGGACCGGCGGCAGCTCGAACGGCTGCGCGCGCACGTCGCGGACCGGCTGGCCGCGTACGGCGTCGACCGGCTGACCGACGGATCCGCCGGGCACCACGCGGTCGCCACCTCGAAGATCTTCACGCAGCTCGCCAAGCTCTCCGGGGGACGGAGCACGGACGGCCGCCGGATGCTGGAGCGTACGGCGCTGCGGCGGCGGATCGCGGGTCTGGCGGCGCTGACGGTCGAGGAGCGCGCCCGGCTCAAAGGCGTCTCGCGCGCCCGTGCCCGCCACATTCTGGCCGGCGCGGTCGTCGCCGACGAGATCATGGCGGCCCTGGGGGTGCGCCGTCTGGAGATCTGCCCCTGGGCGCTGCGGGAGGGCATCGCGCTGCGCAGGCTGCGCCGGCTCGAGGCCGAGACCGAGGCGGCGAATGAGATCGATCACCTCGTGCGACCACTCCCCGCGGACCCGCTGAACGCGGACGCCGGACCGGACAAGGACGAGGGCCCCGCCGGAACGTCGCCCGGTGGGGCCCTCGATGTGTGCACCGGTGTGCGGGTCGCCTCTCGGCGAAAGGCACAACGCGGCTCCAGCCGAACGGTATTCCGCGAAGGCGATAGGTGAGGCCCGGGGACACCAGGCACACCGGCCACGAGAGATGTAACAGGACCCGGGGAGCCGTTGTTCCCACGCCCGCGCCCTTTTTTCGCGGCGGATCGGCGCGCGCCGCCGAAGGGGCGGCATGAAACCGGCAATGTCCGGGCAAAGCGCTCGCCATGGGTGATCTGCCATCGCTGGTGTTGCTCGGGTTGTTCCTGCTGAGTGCCGGGGTGATCTGGTACGCCGGGATACGGCTGTCCGACACGACCGACGTCCTCTCCGAACGCCTGCACCTGGGCAGCGCGCTCGGCGGTCTGATCCTGCTCGCGGTCGCGACCAACCTCCCGGAGGCGGCGATCACCGTGAGCGCCGCGATGTCCCACCACCTCGACGTCGCGGTCGGCAACATCCTCGGCGGCATCGCCGCGCAGACGGTCGTCCTGGTCATCCTGGACGTCGCCGGGACCGGCGGCGCGCCGTTGACGTACGTCGCGGCGAGCCTCAGCCTGGTCCTGGAGGGCGCGCTGGTGGTCGCGGTGCTGGCGGTGGTCGTCATGGGCACGCAGCTGCCCGGCGACCTGGAGTTCGCCCGGCTCGACCCCGCGGCCCTTCTGATCGCGGTCGTCTGGGTGGCCGGCCTGCTGCTGCTCAGGCGGGCGGGCCGGGGACTGCCCTGGCACGAGGGCGGGGACGCCCCCGGCACCCAGCCCGAGCCGAAGGGGCATTCCAGGACGAAGAAGGAGGCGCGGGCGAGCTCGTCGGGGATCGGCACCCGCCGTGCGGCGTTGGTGTTCGGCGTCGCGGCGGTCGCCACACTCGTCGCCGGCGTCGTCATCGAGCGCAGCGGCGAGGAGCTCTTCGGGCGGCTGGGCATGAGCGGCGTCGCCTTCGGCGCCACCGTGCTCGCCGCGGCCACCTCGCTCCCGGAGATCAGCACCGGGCTGACCTCCGTCCGGATGGGCGATCACCAGCTCGCGATCAGCGACATCTTCGGCGGGAACGCCTTCCTGCCGGTGCTGTTCCTCGCCGCGTCGCTGATCTCGGGCCGGCCGGTGCTGCCCGACGCGCACCGGTCGGACATCTACCTCACCGCGCTCGGCTCCCTCCTCACGCTGGTCTACATGGCGGGGCTGATCTTCCGGCCCCGGCTCCGACGGCTCCGCATGGGCGTGGACAGCCGTACGGTGCTCGTGCTGTACGCCCTCGGGATCGCCGGCCTGATCGCCGTCGGCGGCTGAACCCGTCGGCCCGGGCGCGTTCCACCAGGTCGTTCGGGGGTAGCCCTGGCCGCATGATGGAGAACCGGACTCTGCGGGAGATCGCCGACGCGCGGCTCGGCCTGGCCGAACTGAGACCCGCGCAGGAGGAGGCCGCGGCCGAGCTGGTCAAGGGCCGCGACTGCCTCGTGGTCATGCCCAGCGGGGCGGGGAAGTCGGCGATCTACCAGCTCGCGGCCGTCGCCCTCGGCGGACCGGCGGTCGTCGTGTCGCCTCTGCTGTCCCTGCAGCGGGACCAGACCCAGGGGCTGCGGGAACGGGGCCTGGCCGCCTTCAGCGTCAACGCGGCCGTCGGCGAGAAACGCCGGGACCAGGCGTACGCCCTGCTCCGCGCGGGGGCGACGGGCTTCGTCTTCCTGGCGCCGGAGCAGCTCGCGCGGCCCGACGTGCGGGCGGTGCTGGCCGAGGCGCCGCCCGCGCTGATCGCGATCGACGAGGCGCACTGCGTGTCCGCCTGGGGCCATGACTTCCGCCCGGACTATCTCCGCCTCGGCGGCGTCGTCGAGGGCCTGCCGCGCCGGCCCGTGGTCGCCGCGCTCACCGCGACGGCGGCTCCCCCCGTGCGGGAGGAGATCGTCGAACGGCTGCGCCTCCGCGACCCGGCGCGGGTCATCCGCGGCTTCGACCGGCCCGAGATCCGCCTGTCGGTCGCGATGTTCCACGACGCGGACGAGAAGGAGGCCGCCGTCGTGGACGCGGCGCGGCGGCTGCCCGGCTCCGGCATCGTGTACGCCGCGACCCGCCGGGAGACCGAGGAGTACGCCGAACGGCTCGGGGTCCGGGCCTACCACGCCGGGCTGCGCAAGACCGAGCGGACCGCGACCCAGGCGGCGTTCATGGACGGGGAGACCATCGTCGCGACGAGCGCCTTCGGGATGGGCATCGACCGGCCCGACGTGCGCTTCGTCGTCCACGCCTCCGTCCCGGGGTCCCTCGACGAGTACTACCAGGAGATCGGCCGGGCCGGGCGGGACGGCGAACCGGCGGAGGCGATCTGCCACTATCGCCCGGAGGACGTGGGGCTGCGCCGCTTCTTCGCCGGGGGCCTGCCCGACGAGGAACTCCTCGCCCGCGTCGCCGCGGCGGTCGACGGGCCGATCTCCCGCCGCGACCTGGCCCGCCGCGTGGACGTGTCGGACCGGCGCGTCACCGCGCTGCTCAACCTGCTCGAGACCGCCGGCGCGCTGCGCCTGCGCCGCCGCGTCGAGCCGCTCCCCGACGCGCCGTCCCCTCAGGAGGCCGCCGCGATCGCCCGGGAGATCGCCGAGAAGCACCGCTCGGTGGAGCGCTCCCGCGTCGAGATGATGCGCCGGTACGCCGAGCTGACCGACTGCCGCCGCCGCTTCCTGCTGCGCTACTTCGGCGAGGTGATCGAGGACCCCTGCGGGAACTGCGACAACTGCCGGGCGGGCACCGCCACCCCCGCCGACTCCGAGCGTCCGGCGTTCGCGTCCGGCGCCCGGGTCGAGCACCAGGACTGGGGCGGCGGCACCGTCCTCGGCGCCAAGGAGGGCCGTCTCACGGTGGTCTTCGACGAGGTCGGCTACAAGGAGCTACTCGCCGAGACGGTGCTGGAGGAGGGCCTGCTCGCCCCGAGCGACCGGTGAGCACGCCGGTGATCGGAATGACGGCCGGGCCGCCGGGTAGGGGCGGCGCATGGACCGACCGGAAGCACCCGTCTCAATGACCGGATACCCGCGCATCGCCGTGATCACCGGTGCCGACTCCGGGATCGGCAAGGCGACCGCGGTCACCCTGGCCGAGCGCGGTTACGACGTCGGCATCACCTTCCACCGCGACGAGGACGGCGCGAAGGGAACCGCCGAGGAGGTCCGGGGGCTCGGCCGGAACTGCGCCGTACGCCGCCACGACCTCACCGATCCGGTCACCGCGGCCCGGGTGGTGGACGAGCTGGCCGACGAGCTCGGCGGCGTCGGCGTTCTGGTGAACAACGCCGGGACCGGCAGCAGCCGCCCCGTCCTGGAGATGGACTACGACGAGTGGCGCTCCGTCGTCTCGGTGGACCTCGACGGGGCGTTCCTGTGCTCACAGCGCGCCGCCCGCCGGATGATCGACCAGGGCGGCGGCGGCCGGATCGTCAACGTCACGAGCGTCCACGAGGAGTACCCGCGCGTGGGATCCGGGCCGTACTGCGCCGCCAAGGGCGGGCTGAAGATGCTGACCCGCGTCCTGGCGCTGGAGCTGTCGGCGTACGGGATCACCGCCAACACGATCGCGCCGGGCGAGATCGCCACGCCGATGACCGGCCAGGCGGACCAGCCGCCCGAGCCCGGCAGCCGGCCCGGTTACCCGCTCGGCCGGCCGGGTCACGCGCGGGAGGTCGCCGCCGCGATCGCCTTCCTCGCCGACCCGTCGGCCTCGTACGTCACCGGGGCGTCGCTGTTCGTCGACGGCGCCCTGGGCCTGATGGGCCCGCAGGCCGCGGGTGCCCTGCCGTCCGCGGACTGGCGCGAGGGCTGAGCGTACGGGAGCGGCCGGTGCGCGGTGGTCGCGCCGCTCACCGGCCGGACCGGGGACGTCAGAGCTCGATGAGCGTTCCGCGCTGCACGACCTGCACCTTGTCCTGGAGGCCGCGCCGGCGCACCTCGGCGTCGAAGTCCGACAGCGGGGACTTCATCACCGTGTAGTCGTTGTGGTGGATCGGGAGGACGCGGGAGGCGTTCACCAGCTCCACCCAGTCCGCGCCCTGCCTGCCGTCCATGGTGACGAGCAGGGCATTGAGGATCTTCGTGCCGCCGAGGTGGACGACGCCGACGTCGATGTCCGGGTAACGGCGCGGGATCTCGGCCAGGTCGTCGTACATCAGGGTGTCGCCGCTGATGTACATCCGAAGGTCGACCCGCCCGCCCCGGGAGCCGAACTCCAGGATGCTGCCCATCACCGGCGGCAGCATCATCTGGAACGCCCCCGGCGCGTGCCGCCCGGGGGCCGAGATGACCCGCAGGACCCGGTCGCCGCTGACGAACTCGTGGTCCTCCCAGGTGCGCAGGCCATGGGAGTTGCCGAAGCCCTGCGGCTTGAGCCGCCGTGCCGCATGGGTCGTGGTGACGATCGGCAGGTCCTTGTCGAGGTTCCGCCGCGCCACCCGGTCCCAGTGATCACCGTGCAGGTGAGACAGGACGATGCCGTCCAGCGGCGGCAGCCGGTCCACGGGAACCGCCGGATCCAGGAGCCGGGTGGTCATGACGCCCCAACCCAGGTGGACCTTCTGGCCCCGGCGGATGAAGTTCGGATCGGTCAGCAGCGTGAACCCGCCGTACCGGATCACGGTGGTGGCGTTCCCGATGAAGAACAGCCCATCGGACTTCGGAATCAGGTCCTCTTCGGTCATCACGATCCCCCAGTCGATGTCGTACCCCTCGGGCCCATGATCGAGCGGCGCTGAGGTCATCGACGCTCCGGAAGCCGCCCGCCGACCGCGGCACGCGGGTAAAACGTGCTCGCGAGCCGTGAGGACGCATTTCCGCCGGGTAGTGCTCTCCCGCACTGAGGGGAGGCGCCATGAGAAGCATCGAGAAGCTGAGCGAGCTGACGGAGCTGGTGAGCGGGCGGGAGGAGCTGTACCTGCGGCACTCGGGCGGGCCCGAGTCGGACGCCGACGGGGCGAGCCGTGACTACGAGAGCGGACTGGAACTGCCCGGCCTCTCGGTCGTCCCGCTGAGGTCGCCGCAGTGGTGGAGCCGCCCGTTGGAGGACTGGATCGCCCGCCAGATCCGGAAATATGCCCACTTGGCGGAGAAGGGGGATGACCGGCACGCCTGGATCCTGGCCGGTGAGGTCTGCGACTTCGGCCCGGACCACGAGCCCCTGGTCGCCGACTTCCGGCCCGTCGCCGCCCTGAGCGATGACCTGTTGAGGGAGGCGGAGGAGCGCTACCACGACCGCTTCGAGGTGGGCCGCGACTCGCTCCAGTGAGTTCCCCGGCCCCGGGCCGGGTAGAGCGTACCCATCGAGGAAGGGGGCCTTGACGATGGCTCAGGACTTCATCGAAGTGCAGAAGTATCTGTCCGGCGTGGACTACCCGGCGTCCAAGGAGCAACTCCTCGAGCACGCCAAGAAGAAGGGCGCGCCGAAGGAGGTCATGGACGACCTGAAGGAGATCCCGGAGGAGGAGTACGACGGACCCAACCGCGTCAGCAAGGCGGTCGCCGGGACCTGACCGGCCGACCACCCGGTTCCGGCCGCCGCACGCTCACGTACGGCGGCCGCGAACACCACGGCGACCAGGCGGCGCCCCTAGGCCGTGTCTCGAAGTGCGGCTTGTGTCCGGGATGGCGGCGTGTCGTGATCGTTAAGTAGTGAGGCCTCCGGTAGGTGGTTCAGCGACCAAGCAGAACCTGTGACCGGAGGCCTCGTGGCCACCCTAGCGGTGACGAGGCGGTTCGACCTGACCGATGCGCAATGGGCGCGGCTGGAACCTCTGCTGCCCGTGCCCACCCGGCCAGGCCGACCGTCGAAGTGGACGAAACGACAGCTCATCGATGGGATCAGATGGCGGGTGCGGGTGGGTGCCCCGTGGCGGGACGTGCCCGAATGCTACGGCTCCTGGCAAGCGGTCTATGGATTGTTCCGCCGCTGGCAGCGGGCCGGAGTCTGGCAGGAGATCCTCACCGGGCTCCAAGCGCGAGCCGATGCGGCCAGGTTGATCACTTGGGATGTCAGCGTGGACTCCACATCACGTGCTGGTCGATCTGTGACGGCGAGGGATCCGTGCGGCGCCGGCCGGTCCGCCCGCCGGGTGGGGCGTCGGTTCTGGTGGGTGTCTACTCAGCGGAGACCATTCTCCGCTGAGTGGACACCGGTGGAAGAGGACGGGCGACCCGGGCGTGCGATCCGTGGAGATCGCCCGCTCTTCTCCTCAGGACGGTCGCGCGGGGCCGTACCGGATGCTCGGCAAAGCCCTCGCCCATGGTGCCGAAATGCAGGCTTTTGCCGTCGTCCTGGGCTGCGGTCACCGAGCATTCGGTACGCCGTGGGCGACGAGCCGGAGCCGTCCCCGGGCACCGGCTCGGCCGACCGGGGGGGTGACGAACCCGCCGCTATCGGGCAGTGATCAGCCTGGTCTTCGTACTGCCACAAGATCCACCGGGCAGATCCTAGTCCTCGCGACCGGCGGCCATCTGAGGTACGGCAGCGACCTCAACGCGCCGGCCACCGAGGTCGGTGCTGCGGCTGCGCCACATCGCAGCGATTTCGACACAGGCACCTCCCGTGTCCGTGCTACGGCCACTCTTACGCCAAAGTAGGGACGCCGTATCCGAAGCTCTCATAAGTTCTCCCAAACTTTGCGAAGCAGCGCCAGGGAGTCATCTGCGGACATAGCCGCACTCCTGATCAAGCTGAAGCGTACTTCAAAGGCTTGCACTTTGTCGGGCCTGTCGATCACCTGATCTTCCACATGGCCCTCGAGATACACGTAGTCAGTTCCGTTATCGGACCGCAGGAGGATGAAAGCGCCTGGGAGGCCCGCATACGTGCCGGTTTGACTCGGGACAAGCTGGATGCTGATGTTGGGCTGCTCGGCGAGCTCAATCAGACGCCGTATCTGCTCTTTGCGAGTCTCGGCGTCGCCGATCGGGCGACGGAGGGCCCACTCGTCGAGAACGAGGACGATCTCAGGAGGGTTCTCGCGACTGAGGATCTTCTGGCGTTCCATACGTGTGGCTATGAGTCCCTCAATCACCTCGGGCTTTCGGCCCGCCCTGAGCACCTCGTGGGCATACTCCGGCGTCTGGAACAGGCCGGTGACGACCATGTTCTCGAAGATGTACATCATGGTGGCCTTGGTCTCCAGCTCGACGAAGCCGGAGAAGCCGGGAGGGAGCGCGGCGTGTTTGCCGGCGCGGCGGATCTCCAGCCACATGCGGTGGAAGGTCCCCGGGGTCTTGAAGTAGGTGTCGAGGTCTTCCGACGTCGCCTCTGACGGTGCGCGTAGGGCGGTCTCGAGCTTTTCGATCCACTGGGGTGTGCAGCCCAGCGCCTGGGCCAGCGCCGCACGGGAGAGTTTCGCCGCTTCGCGGTGGCCGCGCAGCACCGCGCCGAAGGCTCGGACGAGGGGGTCTCGGGTCAGCGCGCCGTTGGTCATGGTGAGTCCTCTCGGGGGGCCACGTGTGACGTGGGGTGATGCCGGTCTGTAGCTCAAAGTAACTCAGCGTGTGAACCTGGTCACTGGAAACCGGCAGGCGATTAAAAGGGAAAAAGTCGTGAAACCGTACACAGCGGAAGACATTTACGCGTACGCGAAGTGGCTGACCCAGGAATGCCAGGCGGCGGGGCTGAACGCCGAGCAGTACGGGGCGGAAATCCTCATCCACGGGGCGAACAATCACCTCAGCGAGAGGATCATCTGTAGACCCGATGACCAGAACCACATCCGCTGGCACTGGTCCTGGGGCGTCCCCATCGGCCACCTGACCGACTCGGCCCGGCTCCTGGCCGTCGACGACATCGCCGAGCTCATCCGGGTGATCAGCAAGGTCGTCTGCGTCCCACTGCGGCGGGGACGGTGACGATGACGCCCGAAGAACGGCTCCTGCGCTCACTACCGGGGCTGCGCGCCCTGGTCGACTCGCTCGCGGCACAACCGCCGTCCGAGGCCAGGGCGTTACTGCATCTGGACTTCCTCATCCGCAAGTACCCGGCCGCCGCCCGCATGAGCCTGCAGCGGCGGCAGCGAGCAGACGCCGACCTGCCGACACCGCCACAGGGCTGGTCGCCGGTGCTGGACACCGGCGGGCTGCCACTGTGGCGCTGGGCCGGCGGCCAGGTCTGCGTGGCCACCACCGACACCGACCAACTCCGCTACCTCGCCGTGGCCCTGCGACGCTTCGACGAGATGACCGCCGAAGAACTCCACGCCTACCTGCGCGGCTGACCGGATCAGGCGCGGCGGCGACCGTACGGAATGCTCTGCAACGGCTCGTCAGCAAAGGGACCGGAGCCCACATATCAGCACCGCAAGGAGCGCCTTCACCGAGCGTTCGGTACGCCTCCACAACCGCTGTGGTCAGTCGCGGGCCGCTCTCAACTCGGCCGCGCGGGCCCGCCGTCGCCGGCCGCCGATGTCCGCCCGCCCTGAACCGCTTGTACGTCGTCGCCTCCAGTGACCTGCTCAGTGACGGGGTCGGGTGGCGGTGGCGGTGACCCATGCCTGGGCGAACATCGCGCTCGGCCTGGTGGCCCAATCGCGGAGTCGGCGGGCCTGGGCGGTCTGTCCCGCCGCGTCGAGTTGGACCGCGAGGTAGTCGGCGATGCGGGAGGGGTCGGCGTAGCGCTCGTAGTGCGCGTTCAGGTGGCATTGCTCGAATCCCGCGTCGAGCAGGTACTGGCCGAGTTTGCGGCCGCAGAAGGGGTCTCCGCCGTTGGCCTGCTGCAGGCGCGTGTAGGCGCTGATGGCGTCGTCTGCCGGCGGGCTCAACAGGAATCCGCCCCAGTCAGGACTGCAGAGGCCGACTCTCCCGCCGGGGCGCAGCACTCTTCGGATTTCGGCCAGTGCGCGGGCCGGGTGGGCCAGGTGTTCCATCAGGGCGTGGGAGAAGACGCGGTCGACGGATCGATGGTCCAGGGGGATGTCGTAACAGGAGCCTTCCTGGAACTCGATGTTGGTGAGGCCTTTTCGCCGGGCGAGGGCGCGTGCGCTGAGGAGTTGGGCCGCTTGGCGGTCGAGGCCGAGCACGTGTCCCGGTGCGACGGCGGCGGCGAGGTCGGTGGTGATGGTGCCGGGCCCGCACCCCAGGTCCAGGAGCGTCATTCCGGAGGCCAGGTGCGGCAGGAAGAAACCCGCGTGCGTCGCGGCTGTTCTGGCGGCCATGAAGTCGACGGCGGAGGCGTCATGGCCGGGTGTGTAGCGTTCGATTTCGGGCGTGCCGGTCATCGTGCGATCGCCGCCTTGGCGCGCGTGTCGAACTTCCCTGAGCAGATGGCCAGTGCGAGCCCGGCGGCGGCCAGTACCGCGCCGATGGCGTTGGGGCTGGTGTAGCCGAACCCCGCGCTGATCACCGTCCCGCCGAGGAATGCGCCGAGCGCGTTGGCGATGTTGAATGCCGACAGGTTCAGCGCGGAGGCGAGGGTGGGGGCGCCTGCGGCCGTGTCCAGGATGCGCATCTGCAGCGCCGGGACGGTCGCGAAGCCGAACAGCCCGAGCATGAACAGGGTGCAGGCCGCGAGGGCCTTGCTGTGCGCCGTCACCACGAACACGCTCAGCACGACGGTCAGCCCGGCCAGGAACACGTACAGGCTGGGCATGAGCCGTCGTCCGGCGTAGCGGCCCGCCAGCAGGTTGCCGGTGGCCATGCCCAGACCGAAGATGACGAGCAGCACCGTCATGCTGGAAGCGCTGAATCCCGCGACGTTGGTCATCATCGGCGCCACGTAGGTGAAAGAGGCGAAGACACCACCGAAGCCCGCCGTCGTCACCGCCATCGCGAGCCAGACCTGCGGCCGCCGTAGCGTCGCCAGTTCCGAACGCAGCCCGGCCTCGCCCTCGGGGCGCACGCGGCGTGGGACCAGCGCGGCGATCCCGACTCCCGACAGCGCGCCCAACGCCGCGATCGCCCAGAACGTGGCCCGCCAGCCCGCGGCCTGCCCCAGCCATGTCACCAGCGGCACCCCGGCCACGTTCGCCATGGTGAACCCGCCGAACATGATCGACATGGCGCTTCCACGTCGTTCCGGCGGCACGATCTGCGCCGCGACCACTGACCCGACCCCGAACAGCGCCCCCTGCGGCACGCCTGCCACCACCCTGGCCACCAGCAGCAGACCATAGCCGGAGGCGATCGCCGACAGGACGCTGCCCGCCACCAGCAGCGCCGCGACGACCAGCAGGGTCGCGCGGCGAGTCAGGCGGGCCGAGGCCGCGGTAAGGAGCGGCGCACCGACGATCACCCCGGCGGCGTATCCGGTGATCAGGCCACCCGCGGCCGGAATCGACACCCCGACCCCTCGGGCGACCTGCGGCAACAATCCCATGACGGCGAACTCCGAAGTTCCCACGCCGAACGCCGTGACGGCCAAAGCGAACAAAGCCAACGGCATGACGCCGCACTCCTCACGTCGCGGAAAAGATCGCTCTCCAGCCTGGTGGGCGGCCCGCCCGAACCGTGAGCGGCAGAAACGGCAACGTGCGATAGATTTCCGCCATGCTGCGTGTGGGAGTACTGGTCACCGAGCACACCCGCGTATTCGACTACGCCGTGGCCACCGAGGTCTGGGGACTCGACCGGACCGCCCGCGGCGTCCCCCCGTTCGAACTGCGCACCTGCGGCCCGCGCGGCGCCACGGTGCCCATGCAGCCGGGCGTGACCTGCGTTCCCGATCTCGGCCTGGACGGCTTGGAAGCGTGCGACCTGGTCGTCGTACCCGGCGTTCAGCACCCCACAGAGCCCGTCCACCCGCACGTGCTCGCCGCGCTCCGCGCCGCCCACGCACGCGGCGCCACCGTCGCGTCCCTGTGCTCGGGCGCGTTCCTGCTGGCCGCGGCCGGTCTGCTGAAAGGCCGCCGGGCAACCGCGCACTGGCTCGATGCCGAGGAACTCGCGCGCCGCCACCCCGAGGTGACCGTGGACCCCGATGTCCTGTTCGTCGGGGACGGCGCCGTGTGGACCTCCGCGGGCGTGGCCGCGGGCATCGATCTGTGCCTGCACCTGGTCCGCCGCGACCACGGCGCCGCCGTCGCGGCCGAGATCGCCCGCACCATGGTCACCGCACCGTTCCGGCCCGGCGGGCAGGCACAGTTCATCACCCGTCCCGTCCCCGCCGGCGCCGGCCAGGCCGACGGCCTGTCGGAGCTACGCGAACGAATCCTGAACGACCTGGCCCACCCATGGACCGTCACGGAAATGGCGAGCCTGGCCCGCATGTCCGAGCGCAGCTTCGCCCGCCGCTTCGTCCAGACGACCGGCGACACCCCTCTGCAATGGCTCCTGACCCAGCGCGTCCTGGCCGCCCAGCACCTCCTCGAGGTCAGCGACCTGCCCATCACCGCCATAGCCGGCCGCTGCGGTTTCGGCACCCCCCTCACCATGCGCCACCACTTCACCCGCCACGTCGGCCTGCCACCCCGCGACTACCGCCGGGCCTTCGGCACCACTACTGATCACGCCGGCGACTCCGGCCCGCAAGTCTGAACGACACGCGGCCACCCGCCGGGTACGGTCAGTCCTCCTGTTCGGCGCGGCGTTCGGCGCCGGTCTCCTCGGCGTAGCCGACGTCCTGGCCCTGTACCCGGCCGACGAACGTCTCGTTCGGCGTCGTCCCGGTCGTGGTGCCCTGGTCCGGTTCTTCCGGGTCGGGCACGCCGCCGACGTCGCGGCTGTTCGCCACGCCCTCGTCGAGCGGCACGTCCCGCTCCGGCTTCTTGGCGCCCATTCCCCTCCTCCCTTCGGTCAGCCGTTACGGAGTCCTCGGTAGGTGGCGGCCGTGACGACCCCGTACGCCAGGTGCGGCACGACGTCCGAGATCCACCCGGCGGCCCCCCACGTACGCGGGTCGGTGAGGCCCAGCGCGACGGCCGGCCCCTCGCCCGCCACGGACGCCGCCGCCCCGAGGGCCAGCGCGTCGGGCAGGGTCCTCCCGCGCGAGCGGATCAGGCCGTACGCGACGCCGACCCCGATGCCCACGCCGAATCCCAGCAGGGCGCCGATGGCCTGGCGGCGGTTGTCGGCGGTCTCGTCCTCGCCGAGCGACACGCCGGCGCGCTCGATCGTCTTCTCGACCATCTGTTCCGGGACCTGGCTGCCCGGCCGTCCTCGCAGGGCCATGTCGGCGTACGTGACCGCGTTCAGCGCGGCCGTACCCGCGGCGCCCGCCAACGCTCCGCAGAGCGGACCGTTCACGATGAGCCCCCTCGTCTCTCTTCCGTCGCCGTCGTGAAGAGGCCCTTTCCCGGGACGGGAGAGATATGCCGGTCTGCTCGAATGCCTGCCCGCCGGGAGGGTAGACGGGGGTCGTGACGATGACCGACGTGGAACTCTCGCGCAGCGATCTCGGGTGCGCGGGCATCCGGCGCATCCGCTGCGGCCGGGGCTTCCGTTACGTCGACCCGGACGGCGAGCCGGTGCGCGACCCGGAGACGCTCGCCCGGGTCAAGGCCCTGGTGATCCCCCCGGCCTGGGAGAACGTCTGGATCTGTCCCTACTCCGACGGGCACATCCAGGCGGTCGGTACGGACACGGCGGGCCGCCGCCAGTACCGCTACCACGACCTGTGGCGCGAGCAGCGGGACCGGGAGAAGCACGACCGGGTGCTGGAGTTCGGCCGGGTGCTGCCCCGCCTCCGCGAACGGGTCGAGCGCGACCTCAGGGAGAGGGGACTGACCCGGCAGCGGGTGCTCGCCGCCGCCGTCCGCCTCATCGACCTGGGGTTCTTTCGCCCCGGCGGTGAGGAGTACGCGGCGGAGAACGGCACCTACGGTCTCGCGACGATCCGCAAGGAGCACGTCAGCCTGAGCGGCGACCAGATCATCTTCGACTACGTCGCCAAGGGGTCGAAACAGCGCGAACAGGCCGTCGCCGACGACGACGTCTGCGCGGTCGTCCGCAGCCTCAAACGGCGCCGGAGCGGTGGGGAGGAACTCCTCGCCTACCGGAGCGGACCCCGCTGGCACGACGTCACGTCGACCGACATCAACGACCATCTGCGGGAGCTGTCCGGCGGGGAGTTCTCCGCCAAGGACTTCCGCACGTGGCACGCCACCGTCCTGGCCGCCGTGGGCCTCGCGGTTTCCGAGCGGGCCGCCGCGGCGAACGGCACCCGTAAGCGGGCCGTCGCCCGTGTCGTCCGGGAGGTCGCGGACTACCTCGGCAACACCCCCGCCGTCGCCCGCGCGTCGTACATCGACCCCCGGGTGATCGAGCTGTACGAGCGCGGCGTCACGATCGCCCCCATCCTCGGCCGGCTCGGCGAGAACGGCGACTTCGGCGACCTCGCCACGCGCGGCCCCGCCGAACGCGCCGTCCTGAAGCTGCTGACCGAGCACGGCTGACCGGTCGGCGACGAGCTCGTCACCTGAGGGCGGCGCGGGTCGGGGACGGACGGGACGGGCAGCGCGGCGAGCAGCCCGCGCAGGCGGGGATCCCGGTTCTCGCGGCGCCAGGTGACGGACCACACGTGCATCACCACCGGCTCGATGATCGGGATCCGCCGCATCCGCGGGTCCGCCAGGTCCGTACCGGCCTCGCTGAGCATCACGGCGCGCAGCTCGCGCCGCATCTGCCTCCCGTAGTCGCGGACGCCGATCGCGGGCTCGGTGAACCGCACCGGAACGCCCAGCTCGTCGCGGAGGCGGCTCAGGTAGCCGCGCGACACCGCGGTCTGCGCCTGGTCGGCGCTGGAGGGCTTTCTCGCCGAGTGCCTCTCCTGAGCGGCCCCGCGCGGAGGTACGGCCCCGTCACAGGTAGAGGCCGAACTCCTCGGGCTCGGCCGCGGGGCGGGACGGCAGGTCCTCGGCGCGCAGGGTGACCAGGTCCGTTCGCGCGGGCCGGTCGAGGCCGGTGACGCGCTGCGCCTGGCGCGCGATGACGCTGTCGAGCAGGTTGCGCATGAACCGTCCGTTGCCGAACGACGGGCCGCGCGCCGTACGACGGAGCGTCGCCCGCAGCGCGTCGCCGACCTCGGGCGCGAGGACGAAACCGTCGTCCGCGGCCAGCCGCTCGAACACCGCGCACAGCTCGTCGTCGGTGTAGTCGTCGAAGTGCAACTGCTTGGCGAACCGCGAGTCGAGGCCCGGATTCGCGAGCAGGAAGTCCGCCATCTCCTGCTCGTAGCCGGCGACGATGACGACGAGGTCGTCCCGGTGGTCCTCCATGAGCTTCACCAGCTCAGCGACGGCCTCAAGCCCGAAGTCGCTCTTGAACGACGGCTGCGTGAGCGTGTACGCCTCGTCGATGAAGAGCACCCCACCCATCGCCCGCTCGACCAGCCGGCGGGTCCGCGGGGCGGTCTGGCCGACGTACTCCCCCACGAGGTGCGCCCGGGACGCCTCGACCAGGTGGCCCGAGGACAGCGTCCCGAGCCGCTTGTAGATCCGGGCCAGCAGCCGGGCCACCATGGTCTTGCCGGTGCCGGGGTTGCCGGTGAACACCATGTGCCGCGCCGGGGTGGTGCCCGGCAGGCCCTGCTCCCGGCGCAACCCCTCCGCGCGCGTCATCGCGATGAGGAGGCCGGTCTCCCGCTTGATCGTCTCCAGCCCGGTCAGGGCCTCCAGCTCGGCGAGGGGGTCGTCCTCGACACCGGAGGAGCCGAACGCGCGGGGCACGTCGGCGCGTTTGACGATGAGCTCGGCGTCCGGCTCCGTACGGCTCCGCGCGGCGGCCAGCGCGCGGTCCGCCAGCTGGGAGACGAGGCGGGCGTTGCGGAGGGTCCGCGTCGGCGGTGTCGCCGCGAGCAGCTCACCGGCGGCGTCACGGGCGCGTTTGTACGTCCGCACGCCCCGCCGTCGCACCTCGCGGTCGAACAGCTCAGCGTACTCCTCGACCGTGAACGGCCGGGTGCGGGCGACCCGGAACCGGTCCAGCAGGGCCGGATCGGCCTCCCGGATCCGCTCGATCCCGGCCTCGCCGCACAGCGCGACCAGGTGGAGGTCCGGGTGGACGGTCAGGAGGCGGTGCAGCTCGCTGATCATCTCCTGGCCGTTGCCGACCTCGCCGGCGAACTCGTCCAGGCCGTCGATCACCAGCAGCCGTTCCCCGGCGGCGTCGCGGACCTCGGCGTGCAGTCTGGCGGCCGCCTCGTACAGGGGCCGGCCCGCGAACACGGTGTGGGTCAGCCAGACCGGCTCGCGGGGCAGCCGCAGCGCCGTGGCCAGTTCGCCGACGGCGAGGCGCCGGCCGGTGCCCTCCGGCCCGGCCAGGAGCACGCGCACGGTCTCACCGTCCGCGGTGACCTCCTGGAGCAGTTCGACGACCTCGGGCTGGCCCACGAGCCCGGTGGCCACGTCGGAGGAGGAGGCGGCGGCGCTCTCCGCCCGGGCCGCGGGCCGGTCCTCCCGGCCGGTCGCGAGCTTGGCCGCGAGCGGGTTGACGACGCGGCGGCGCGGGGCGTATAGGCGACGCAGGTCGCGCTGGAACTCGTCGATCGGCGTGTGGTCCCGGCTCCCGCTGCGCTGCGGCTCGCCGGGCAGGCCCTGCGCGCACGCCACCATCCGGGTCGCCATGTCGAGCCAGGCCCGGCAGGCGTCGGCGGCGCCCTCGACCAGCGCCTCGGCCAGCCACAGCCGGATCTCCTCCTGCCACGCGGCGGCCCGGAACCCGCTCCGCTCCCGCCGGAACCGCGCGGACACCTCCTTGTACAGATCGTCGTCGAGTACGGCGGCCAGCTCGACGGGCACCCGGTCCAGGCCGCACTGCAACAGCAGCCGGCTCAGGTGGGTACCGATGAGCCGGCTGCGCGGCACCACCCCGGCCAGGTGGTCGGTCGCCGCGCGGAACCCGGACCACACCCACTCCAGGTAGCCGACCGGCCCGGCCAGCTCGGGGACCTCCGCGAGGATCTCGTCGTCGGCGTGCGCGGCCCACCGCGCGCGGAGTTCGCTCTTCGTCAGGTCCGCGTCGCAGTCGGGCGGCGCGTCGTACAGCCGCAGCAACGCGCGCCGCCTGCCCTCGAGCGGCTCGATCCCCTCCAGCACGGCCAGGCAGTCACGGGCGAGCCGGAGCGCGAGGTCCCGGTCCGGCACCTCGATCAACCAGTCGATCGGCGGCCGCCAGAGGTTGGTCGAGGTGTTCCACCAGGTGTTCGAGGTGGTGAGCCGGGCCGGGTCGCTGAGGTGCCGGCGGAGCAGGCGGTCGGTCAACTGGCACTGGGAGCCCGCGCGGATCGCGCTCACGCCGGGCAGGAAGCCGATGATCTGGTACAGGTCGGCGGCGACCAGTGAGGCGGGCAGTGTCAGCAGCTTGTGATCGTTGGTCGTCAGGTCCGCGCAGCGTGGATCGGCCAGCAGCGCGTCGATCCGATCCGCGATCTCCGCGAAGAGGCCGTCGGGCACCCGCCACGGCCCGTAGGCGTAGACGTCCAGGACCGGCTCGTCCGTGAGCAGCAGTTCCAGATGCTCCGGCAGCCCCACCGCGTTCCCCCCCATCACCCGCACGAATCGGACATCAGCCTACGGCGAGTGGATCAACGGTGGGGTCGATGTCGGATCCCGGGTGCAGGATGGCCCCATGTGCAGAAGCATCAAGACGCTGCGGCCACCCGCCACCGAAGAGGTCACCGACGACGACATCAGGGCGGCGGCGCTGCAGTACGTCCGCAAGGTGTCCGGTTTCCGGCGCCCGGCAGCCCACAACCAGGCCGTCTTCGACCGGGCGGTCGAAGAGGTGACCCGGGCGACCGTCGCCCTGCTGGCCGACCTCGAGGTCCGGGGCACGCGGTCGCGCGCCTGATCGCCGGCCTGGGCGCTCGCCGGCGGCATCGCCGGTCCGGCCGCCTTCCCGGACGGGGATCCTGAAGCCCGGCCCGTGCGCTGCCTGATCGCCCGCGGCGGCCGCAGGAGCCGGAGGTGCCACGAGGCGGGCGGCCGCTCGGCTCAGCCGTAGAGGCGCTTGGCGTAGTCCGGGCCGTAGTAGCGTTCGAGCTCCTCCAACGTCTCCTCGGTGTGCTGGACGTCCTTGACGAGCCGCGCGTGCGACGGGAGGGCGTCCGGGTTCCAGGTCTCGGGCTTCCACAGCGCCGAGCGGAGGAGCGCCTTGGCGCAGTGGAAGAAGATCTGCTCGATCTCCACGACGAGAGCGAGCTGGGGCCGATGGTCCTTGACGACCATCTCGTCGAAGAAGGGGGCCTCGCGCACGATCCGGGCGCGGCCGTTGATGCGCAGCGTCTCACGCCGGCCGGGGATGATGTAGACCAGCCCGGCGTGCGGGTTGGCCAGGATGTTGCGGAACCCGTCCGCGCGCCGGTTCCCGGGCCGGTCCGGGATGGCGATCGTCACGTCGTCGATGACGTGGGTGAAGCCGGGCGGGTCGCCCTTCGGGGAGACGTCGCAGGCTCCGGCCGCGTCGGCGGTCGCGATGAGACAGAAGGGCGAGGCCGCCAGCCACTCCCGGTCCCGCTGGTGCAGCCGGACCCGCTCCTTGGACACCGCGCGCGGCATCGGCTCGCCGAGCAGCTCCCGCAGCTCCTCCTCGGAGGTGACCTCCGTGAACGCCATCAGATCCGCCATTCCGCCTCCCCTGGACGATCATAAGAAGTCTCAGCCTAGACCCGGCCTCCCGCGCGATCCATGGGCTTTTCCGCCGGTCGGAACCACTGCCGTGTCCGACCGGCGGCGCGACAACGGCGGCGGATGCCTGCACAATGCTTCCCGAAGCTCAGTGAGAGGTCGGGTCAGAGATCGTGTCGACGACGATTCACCAGAAGATCGCCGAAGAGCTCGGCGTGCGCGAGCGGCAGGTCCAGGTCGCCGTCGAGCTGCTCGACGGCGGTGCCACCGTGCCGTTCATCGCCCGGTACCGGAAGGAGGCGACCGGCACGCTCGACGACGAACAGTTGCGCACGCTCGAAGAGCGGCTGCGCTACCTGCGGGAGCTGGACGAACGGCGAGCGGCGATCCTGGAGTCGATCGAGTCGCAGGGCAAGCTCGACGACGCCCTCCGCGCGCAGATCATGGCCGCCGAGACCAAGGCCCGGCTCGAGGACATCTACCTCCCCTACAAGCCGAAGCGGCGGACGAAGGCGCAGATCGCCCGTGAGGCGGGGCTCGAGCCGCTCGCCGACGCGCTGCTCGCCGATCCGGGCCTCGACCCGCAGGCGGAGGCGGCGTCGTACACCAACGCGGACCTCGACGTCGCCGCGGCGCTGGACGGCGCCCGCGCGATCCTCGTCGAGCGGTTCGCCGAGGACGCCGACCTCATCGGCGACCTGCGCGAGCGCGTCTGGTCGCGCGGCCGCATGGTCGCGAAGGTGCGCCAGGGCAAGGAGGAGGCCGGCGCGAAGTTCTCCGACTACTTCGACTTCGCCGAGCCGCTGTCGGAGCTGCCCTCGCACCGGGTCCTGGCGCTGCTCCGTGGGGAGAAGGAGGACGTCCTCGACCTCACGATGGAGCCCGACGCCGAGGAGCCCGACCCGACGCGGCCGAACCCGTACGAGCTGGCCATCGCGCACCGGTTCGAGGTTCCGACGAGCGCCCGGTGGCTGATGGACACCGTCCGCTGGGCCTGGCGGACCCGCATCCTCGTCCACCTCGACCTGGATCTGCGGCTGCGGCTGCGCCAGGAGGCCGAGGACGAGGCGGTCCGGGTGTTCGCCACGAACCTGCGCGACCTGCTGCTGGCCGCGCCCGCCGGCAGCCGTACGACGATGGGCCTGGACCCGGGGTTCCGCACCGGCGTGAAGGTCGCGGTCGTCGACAACACCGGCAAGGTGGTCGCGACCGACACCATCTACCCGCACAAGCCGCACGGCCGCTGGAAGGACGCCCTCGACAGCCTGGGACGCCTCGTCGCCAAGCACGACGTCGACCTGGTCGCGATCGGCAACGGCACCGCCTCCCGGGAGACCGACCAGCTCGCGGCCGACCTGATCAAGCAGCACCCCAAGGTCACCAAGATCGTGGTCTCCGAGGCGGGCGCGTCGGTCTACTCGGCCTCGCCGTACGCCTCGCGCGAGCTGCCCGACCTGGACGTCTCGCTGCGCGGCGCGGTGTCGATCGCCCGCCGGCTCCAGGACCCGCTCGCCGAGCTCGTCAAGATCGATCCCAAGTCGATCGGCGTGGGCCAGTACCAGCACGACGTCTCCGAGGTGAAGCTGTCCCGGTCGCTCGACGCGGTCGTCGAGGACTGCGTGAACGCCGTCGGCGTCGACGTCAACACCGCGTCGGTCCCGCTGCTGACCCGCGTGTCGGGCATCGGCTCCGGGCTCGCCGAGAACATCGTGACCCACCGCGACGCCAACGGCCCGTTCCGCACCCGTGACGCGCTCAAGAGCGTCCCCCGGCTCGGCCCGAAGGCGTTCGAGCAGTGCGCGGGCTTCCTGCGCATCCAGGACGGCGACGACCCGCTGGACAGCTCCGCCGTGCACCCGGAGGCGTACCCGGTCGTGCGGCGCATCCTGAGCAGGAGCGGCGGCGACCTCAAGTCGCTGATCGGCAACAGCGCCGCCCTGCGGGCGCTGCGGCCGCAGGACTTCGTCGACGACACGTTCGGTCTGCCGACGGTCACCGACATCCTCAAGGAGCTGGACAAACCGGGCCGCGACCCGCGCCCGGCGTTCAAGACCGCGACGTTCAAGGAGGGCGTCGACAAGGTCGCCGACCTCCAGCCCGGCATGATCCTCGAGGGCGTCGTCACGAACGTCGCGGCCTTCGGGGCGTTCGTCGACATCGGCGTCCACCAGGACGGCCTCGTCCACGTGTCCGCGATGTCCCGGACGTTCGTCAAGGACCCGCGCGACGTGGTCAAGTCCGGCGACGTCGTACGCGTGAAGGTCCTCGACATCGACATCCCGCGCAACCGGATCTCGCTCACCCTCCGCCTCGAGGACGACGCCGAGCGCCGCCCGCAGGGTGGCCAACGGACGCACACGGTGACGTACGACCACTACTCGCTGAAGCTCGACGGCGAACGGGTCTACCTG